>JAOTWH010000164.1 GCA_029863035.1 Acidimicrobiia bacterium
CACGGGTATACCGGCCGCAACTTGTTGGTAGTGGGGGCAAGTGTTGACACGGGGATTCGGTGACGACGTGATAGGACACGGGGCACCAACCGCCTTAGCCGAGCAGGAGGTGCTCCCGTGTCCGTGTTGGAACTTACCCGTAGCGTGGTGGTGGAGGTCGACGGGCTGGCCGGTTTGGACGAGTTGGAGGAGGCTGCGTTGGCGTTTGCCCGCAGCGCTCCGGGACAGCTGGTGGGTGAGACGATCGAGAGCCTCACCGAAACGCTGTTGGACGTGGTGGTCGGTCGGCGGCGTTCCCCGACCGCTCCAGCCGACCAGCCGGAAGCTCCCTGGTCGTGCACTCGACTGCGCTGTGAGAGCCGGCGGGGCTTCCGCCGGCGCGGGTTCCGTTCGGCGGATCGGAAACTGCAGGCCGTCTGCGGTGGGGTGACGTTCCGCACCGCACAGGTGGAGTGTCTGCGCTGTGGACGTCGGTTCGCCCCGATGTTGGGCCTGTTGGGGTTGCGACCCCATCAGCGACGCACCGACCGTCTCGCCGCGCTGGCGGCCGGTCTGGCCACCGAAGTGGCCTACGCCAAAGCTGCCCGGTTCCTGTCCGAGCTCACCGGCATCCGAGTGTCGCCGCGGACGATCCGCACCGACATCGTGGCGGTGGCTCCCCACCGTCTCGGCCCCGAGATCACCAAGGTACCGATCCTGTTGTTGGACAGCACCGGAGAACGAGCCGGGCATATGCTGCGCGGAACCCAGCTGCACCTCGCCTTGGGTCTGGTGGCCCGCCGCCGCCAGGGCGGCCGCCTGGTGTGCTCGGTGCGGCTGCTGGGAGCCACGCTGGACGAGAACTGGCAGGCGATGGGACGTCTCCTCGAAGGCATCCAGCCGGGTCTGATCCTCGTCGACGGGGAGACCCCACTCAGCGACATGGTGGCCCAACGCTTTCCCGATGTTCCGGTGCAACGCTGCCTGTGGCACCTGGTGCGAGGCATGACCTACACGGCGTGGCGCGAAGGCGCCTCCAAGACCCACCGACGCGAACTGCGGGCGCTCCTGGTCGACCTGTTGGCCGACGCCCACCGCCACCACGACCTTCGCCAAGCCCAGGTCGCCTACCAACAACTCATCGTCGAAATGCAAGCCCGCGGCGTCCTCCGCGCCGCTGGATATCTCACCGCAGCCGAATCGGAGGTGTTCACCTTCATCAGCCACCCGGACGCCGGCCGGCTCCTCTTCGGCGACAAAGGCCGACCCGAGCTGGCCACCGGCGTCCTGGAACGGGTCATGCGCGAACTCAACCGCCGCACCGACCTCGGCGTCCGCTGGAGCATCCACGGCTGCCGAGCACTGCTCATGCTCAAACTCGCCCGCAAGTATCGTCACCCCGCATGGCCGTGGAACCCCACGGCACCCAACCCACCCAAAGCGCGGTTCCGCCTCGTGACCTAACCCCAATGTCAACGAAACACCCCACTACCAATTACTTGCAGATCTACCGGGCATCGCCGCTGTGGCCTGTCTCAGCGTCGGGCAGATGTGGGACTTTCGACATCCTCAATGTGAGTAAGTCAGCGAAAGCCAAGACGGTGAAGTTCGACCGTCTTTACCCGCGGGTACAGGAAAACCTGCTGCCGTAGCAGCGGATGTGAGTGACGCCCCCCCGTGAAGGTCGGGGAGGCGGCACCGCATTCGCACGACGAGCCGAAGTACTTGCGGCCGACGATGGCGGGCGTCGGACTCTCGACGACAAGGATGTGTCGAGCCTGGTCATACAGCTGCTTGAACGCGAGTTCTTGCTTGCTGAGCTCGGCCGGTTGCTGGATCGGGCATCGGATGGCGACGGCTCGCTGGCGTTCGTGGCAGGGGAGGCCGGGGTTGGAAAGACCTCGCTGGCCCGAGCTTGTACCGAGGGCTTGCAGCAGCGCGCAACGGTGCTCTGGGGCGGATGTGACGCCCTCTCCACACCGCGCCCGTTGGGTCCACTCATCGACATGGCCGCGACTCCAGGATCGGGGATCGCGGACCTGGTCGCACGACTCGGCTCCTCGAGTCGGCGTTGAGGTCGAACGTCTTCGTCAGCTCAGCGGGCGGCCGGCAGGTCCAGCGCGACCGGATGACGGAGGATCGTCTTGAGATTCTCCGGCTTGGCCCGCCTCGGGTCCCCGAGATAGATCTCGTGGTGTCTGCCGTGCAGGCGATAACCGTGGTCCGCAGCGAACGTTTCCATCCTGTTGATCGTGCGCGCCTCGTCTGCGTACGGACCGATGTGCATGATCTGGATGCTGAGCCCTTCGCACCACCGCTGCAGCCGCACACTCTCCAGTGCAGGATTGGGTCGTTTGGCCTGCGCCTCGGATACTGCGTCCTCGAACATCTCCTGCGTGATGTGGTCCGGTTGGAGCATCATCAGTGTGTAGGTCATGGCCCGTTTGGTGTCGAACTCGAGTTGCCCCGAGTCAGGTGACCACAAGCCCTCGGCGGCCATCACGGTGAAGTCGATGGGATCTTGGTCCCGCAGCTTCGACATGAATTTCAAGCCGTATCCGACCCCATAAAGCGCTTCCATCGCCAGTCGAAAGTCGTCTGACTCGGATGGGCCTTCGCCCGCTGAAACGGCGCCATCGATCATCGTGAAGAGCAGCTCGGGTACGTTGATCACCTCGACATTCCGTGCAGATGGCGCGTACAGCTCTCTGTGTTTCTTGCGCAGGTCCAACTTGGACCCCAACTGGTCGACCTTGGTCGACATGACTGCACCTCCCATTCGGAGCAAGGTACGTGTTCCACCCTCGTCAGCATCGTCCGGCAGCCCGGCGACGAGCGACAAGGGCCGTTCGGCCCATTGGTTGCGCGCGCCGTTGCGATCCGGCCGCGCGTGGTCACATGGGTCGAATCGGCGCGGTGCTACGGTTCGCGAACGTGCCCGCCGCGAAGGCCGAGCGGTGGCCATGTGACACACACAGCCGGCTGCCGACTGCGAGCGTCCGGAAGATTCGACCGTCAACACCAGGAGTCTCGAATGGCCGCAATGCTCCCCACGACGATTTCCGGAAGCCTCCCCAAGCCGGCTTGGCTGGCCGGCCCCGAGCAACTGTGGGCGCCCTGGGTGTTGGACGGGGCACAGCTGGCTGAGGCGAAACGGGACGCCGTGCGGCTGGCACTGCGCGACCAGGAGATGGCCGGTATCGACATCGTGACTGACGGCGAGCAGACTCGACGACACTTTGTCACGTCGTTCATCGAGGGCCTCGCCGGCGTCGATTTCGAGAACCGCGCCACGGTCCAGATTCGGCAGCGGTACGAGGCATCGGTGCCGCGGGTGGTGGGTCCGGTGTCACGACCCCAACCTGTGTACGTCGACGACGCGCAGTTTGTCGTGACGGAGACGGCGCGACCAGTGAAATACCAGCTTCCGGGCCCCATGACGATGGCGGATACGCTCGCCGACGAGCATTACGGCGATCGCGAACAGCTCGCCATGGCGTTCGCCGACATCCTCAACGCCGAGGCACGGGAGCTGGCTGCAGTCGGGGTCAGCGTCATCCAGTTCGATGAGCCCGCGTTCAACGTGTACATGGATGAGGTGAAGGGCTGGGGGATCCAGGCGCTTGAGCGCGCCGCTGCGGGTCTCCCATGCACGGCCGCGGTGCATATCTGCTACGGCTACGGGATCGACGCCAACATTCAGTGGAAGCGGGGGCTTGGCGAAGAGTGGCGCCAATATGAGGAAACCTTTCCGACGCTTGCGGCCTCGTCGATCGACCAGGTGTCGCTGGAGGTGGCCAATTCACGGGTCCCGATCGAACTGCTTGGCTTGCTCGCCGGCAAAGACGTGATGGTCGGGGTGATCGACGTGGCCACGGACGAGATCGAGACACCGGAGGAGGTCGCAGACGTCATACAGCGCGCCATGGATTATGTCGCGCCCGACCATCTGATTCCTTGCACAAACTGCGGCATGGTGCCTTTGTCCCGGGGAGTTGCCAGAGCCAAGCTCACGGCCCTGGGCGCCGGTGCGGCGCTGGTCAGGGGGGAACCGGTAGGATGATGCTGCGGGCGCCGGCTTGGAGGTCAGCCCGTCGGCAGGACGATTTGTTCGTTCATGACCTCTCGAAGCATGTCCATGGCGGCAGTGATCTTCTCTGAACGGAGCCGGTAGAGGACCCGCTGGCCGTCGCGCTGCGCGCGGACCAGGCCTTTGTCGCGAAGAACGGCGAGGTGTTGAGAGACGTTGGCCTGCGGGAGATCGAGTACTTCACAAATCTCGTTGACCGCCATCTCCCCATCGCGTAAGCATTCGATGATGAGCAAGCGTTTCGGATCGGCGAGGCCCTTGCACACGCTGGCATGCAACCTGAGCAGTTCGTCACGGGTGGCGGGCATGCCGACACTATGGCACATCCAGCGGCCTCCGTAATTGGTCTTCAGGGGAACATCAGTGGATCGAAAGAAAACTCCCGCATTTGTTTGACGCATGGTGGCTTTCCCTACATACTCGTCCCCAGACATATTCGAGTATATGCGTACACGAATATGTGCTCGTGTGTGGCTCACGAGCAGCCTCCACGGGTATCCGAGTATGGGAGGAGCTGCGGTGTCCGACATCAAAGAAGACAGCGTCCTCGACTGCACGGGCCTTCTGTGTCCGATCCCAGTCGTGAAGACCTCGAAGGCCATCAAGACTGTGGAAGTTGGCCAGATCCTGAAGATGATCGCCACTGACCCCGGCGCGCCACCCGACATGGAGGCGTGGTGCCGCCAAACCGGCCATGAAATGGTCGATTCCAGCGCCGGCGATGGACAGTTCGTCTTCTGGTTCCGGCGCACGGCCTAGCGAAGGAGGGCAATGTGACAGCTGCGCCAGACGAGATGATCCAGCAACTTCACGAGGCGGACGCCGCCACCGAGGGTGAGACGAAACGCAAGAGCCTGGCTCTGGTTGCCTCCAAGGGCGGGCTCGACGAGGTCTACCCGATCCTGATCATGGCG
>JAOTWH010000165.1 GCA_029863035.1 Acidimicrobiia bacterium
GTTCTTGGTGGAACGAGCCGAGTTCGCCGAAAGCAGCGGCATCGATCCCGCCCGGATATGTGTCGATCCGGGGATCGGGTTCGGAAAGTCCTTCGAGCACAATCTCGACTTGCTCTCCGGCCTCGATCGTCTGGTTGAAATTGGGAAACCGGTGCTGCTGGGCACTTCCCGCAAGCGGTTCCTAGGCCAAATACTGGGAGAAGACGACCCGTTGCAGAGAGATATCGCGACCAGCGCAACCCTTTCACTGGCTATTTCACAGGGGGTTTCGGTGCTTCGGGTGCACAACGTGGCCATGGCACTACAAACCGCGCGGGTGGCAGACGCTATCGTTCGAGCGTGATGAGCGGACTGGAACCCCGAGGGTTCGTTTGGGTCATAACTAACCGGCTAGCCCTGTCAGAGCGCATAGGGGGCTATGGGTTTCAACACCGTCGCGTTCGGCGATCTGAGGAGATCGTGTGGCTTAGGGAGGTGGGAATAACTGCGGTCCTCTCCCTGCTCCCTGGAAACCAGAACATGGCGGCGTACGAAGGTGCCCGTCTCACCACCGCCAACGCGCCGCTCGAGGGCGAGCTTGAAGTTGAATCAGCCAGCGCCGTCCATGCCGCTATCGACGAATTGCTGGCCAAGCCCAACGCGGTGGTCCTGGTTCATCGTGACACGATCGACGACGAGGTCGCCGGCGTGCTGTGCGGATACCTCATTCACGCCGGCCTGGTCGAGGATCCCATCGTTGCCATATCTCTGATCCAGGAGATCATCGGACGTCCGCTCGGACCGAAGGGGCTTCGCCTGATACCTGAGGCAGAGCCCGACACGGCCGCCAAGGGCAAAGGTGGTTGAGGCCTACCTAGGACTCGGCTCCAACCTGGGCGATCGATACCAGTACCTCAAGAGCGCCGTAACCGCCCTGGCAGTCGTCGCCGAAGTCTTAGCTGAATCCTCGTTGTACGAAACGGCCCCGGTAGGGGGACCGGTCCAGGGCGACTATCTCAACCAGGTGGTTCAAGTAGCAACAGACCTGCCGGCTCGTCGGCTGCTGGAGGCCTGCCAGGCCATAGAGACAGAGGCGGGCAGAGATCGCACCGAGCGGTTCGGCCCGCGCACCATCGACATCGACCTTTTACTCTTTGGCCGAGATGTGATCGACGAAGCCGGGCTCAAGGTGCCCCATCCCCGCATGACTCAGCGTCGATTCGTGCTTGAGCCGTTGTTGGAGATCTGGCCCGAGGCGAAGCTGCCGGACGGCACACCGCTCGACTCTCTGCTTGGGGCCGTGGCCGACCAGCATGTCTTGCGAGTAATGAGTAATGAGTAACGAGTAACGAGTAACGAGTAACCCTCTAATCTTCAGCCCTGGTCGTGTACCACACGGACGCGAACCGAAAGGACTTCCGAATGAAGATCGTCTTGATCGGCCCGGGGCGGGCCGGGATGGCGCTCTCCCTTGCCTCAACCGAGGCTGGCCACCAAGTTGTCGCGGTGATGGCTCGCGATCTCGATGTCGCTGCCATGGCGGCTTCGAAGATCGGCGCCGAAGCAGTCACCTGGGGCAGCGACGTTCCCCGAGCAGATATGGCGTTCATTGCGGTAAGAGATGACGCCATCGCCACTGTGGCCAAGGATCTGACTGGACACCTCGATCGGGTCGGAGCGGCTGTGCACCTCTCTGGCCTGCGCTCCATTGATGCGCTGTCGCCGCTTGGCAACGCCGGTCTCCAGACAGGTTCGTTTCACCCGCTTCAGACCCTTCCAACTCCGGAGGCCGGTGCTAGCCGCTTGGCGGGCGCATGGATGGCGGTCACCGCTCCCGAGCCGTTGCGCCAGTCGCTGTTCGAGCTGGCCGAATCGATCGGGGCGGTTCCCTTCGATCTGGCAGACGACGTCAAGCCGCTCTATCACGCTGCGGCTGCTGCTGCTGCCAACTTCTCGCTGATATCACTGGCGATGGCCCATGATCTCTTCGCCGCGGCTGGGGTCCCGTTCGAGGCAGCGCAACCGCTGGTAGAAGCAGTCGTGGCGAACGCTTTCGACCTCGGGCCGCGCCACGCCCTCACCGGTCCGGTGTCCAGGGGCGACGTGGCCACAGTGGTTGCTCAGCTAGATGCGGTGCGAACTGAGGTACCTGGATGGGCAGACGACTTCGCTGGCCTCATTGCGATGCTGGCTCGGCTGTCCCATCGGGCGGAAGAGTTCCGCGAGGTGTTGGAGTGAAACGAGTCACCACTTTCTCGGAAGCTCGTCAGGTCCTGGCCGCAAGGGTGGGGTTGGTGGCAACCATGGGTTATCTGCACGAGGGCCACCTTTCGCTCATGCAACGCGCTAAGGGCGTATGCGACACGCTCGTCGCCTCCATCTTCGTGAACCCGTTGCAGTTCGCTCCGGGCGAGGACTTCGAGAACTACCCACGCGATATCGAGCGCGACGCTGCTCTGATGGCATCTGTCGGCGTCGATGTGCTCTTCAGCCCATCGATCGAGGAGATGTATCCCGCCGAGCCGTCCATCCGAATCGTGACGTCGCCCCTTGGCGACCGGCTGGAAGGTGAGGGCCGACCGCGCCACTTCGACGGAGTGGCCATGGCCGTGGTGAAGCTGTTCGCTGGGTTGCGACCTGACGTGGCCGTCTTCGGTCGCAAAGACGCTCAGCAGCTGGCCATCGTGCGGCGCCTCGTTCGTGACCTGTCGTTCCCTGTCGAGATAATGGGTGCCCCCATCACTCGAGAATCCGATGGCTTGGCCCTCTCGTCGCGCAACGTTCGCCTAAGCGATTCGGAGCGGACTGCAGCCCTGGCCCTCCACTCGGGGCTGGTAGCAGCAGCAAGCCTGGTGGAAGCGGGGGAAAGAGATGGCTCTGTCCTCGAGAAAGTTGCGGCTACTCCCATCGAGGCCGAGCCATTGCTCGAGCTGCACTACGCCGAGCTCACCGACGCAGCCGAGCTCACCCGCCTTCCCAAGTTGTCGAGCGATGCGTTTCTTGCTGTATCGGCTCAGGCCGGATCGGTGCGGCTCATCGACAATTTCCACATCATCGGGGGTTTGCCCGAGATAGGGATTCGACTCGACCACCCTTCGATCGTCTACCAAGGAGGCCAGTAATGCTGCTGACTATGGATGTCGGTAATACCCAGACCGTCATCGGCGTTTTCGAAGGAGAGGAACTCAAGGGCCATTGGCGCTTCGCCACCCAAGCCGACAGATCGACCGACGAGTACCGCATCTACCTGCGCGCGATTCTCGGCCTGGAGGGGTTCAGCCGCGAACAGCTGACCGGTGCGGCTATCGCCTCTGTCGTCCCGGGGGCAACCCAAGCTCTGCGCGGTATCGCCTCTGAGATCGCCAGCGGCCCAACGGTTGTGGTGGAGGCCGGTATCAAGACCGGCGTCCCCATTCTCATCGACAATCCGCGAGAGGTGGGCGCCGATCGCGTGATGAACTCCGTGGCCGCCCTTCACAAGTACGGAGCGCCGGTGATCGTTGTGGACTTTGGCACGTCGACCAACTTCGATGTCGTCGATGCTGAGGGTTCCTATATAGGTGGTGCTATCGCCCCGGGAGCAGAGGTGTCCCACGATGCGCTCATCGGTCGAGCGGCTGCGCTGAGACGTGTCGAGTTGGTGCCACCCCGCTCGGTCATAGGCAAAGGCACGGTGGAGGCGATCCAGAGCGGATTGGTTTTCGGCCATGCCGGGATGGTCGACGGCATCATCGATCGTCTGCGCGAGGAAATCGGGCCAGATACGACGGTCATAGCCACGGGAGGGCTGGCTCCTACCATCGTTCCACACTGCCGCACCGTTGAGAGGGTGGACGAGTTCCTCACGCTCGACGGGCTGCGCATGGTCTTCCACCTGAACGCCGAGGAGGAGAATTGAGCGAAGGAGGCCGCTTCGGCGACCGCCGTGCCCTCGAAGCAGACGACCTGGCGGGCCCCCGGCTGGCCAAGGCCGATGCAGCCCAGTTTCCAAATCGCTTCGAGACCACCGCCACGGCCGCTGAACTCCACGCCCAACACGGGGACCTCGAACCAGAGGCCGCCACCGGGCAGCAGGCCATCGTTGCCGGCCGCCTGGTTGGCAAGCGCGAGATGGGCAAGCTCACGTTCGGCGTCCTTCAGGACGGAACGGGTCGCATCCAGTTGTTGGCCGATGCCTCGGTGCTTGGCGGTCGCTATGGCGAGTTCGGGTCTCTCGACCTCGGTGATTGGGTCGGGGCCAGCGGCGAGATCGTCACCACCCGCAAGGGAGAGCTGTCGGTGAAGGCGGACGACTTCACCCTGTTGGCCAAGTCGCTGCGGGAGATGCCGGAGAAGTTCCATGGCGTTTCCGACGATGAGATTCGCCACCGCCAGCGCTACCTGGACCTCATCGCCAACGAGGAAGCAAGGAACACAGTGCAGATCCACTCCGCCGCCCTTCGAGCGTTGCGCGAGTCGTTCTGGGCGCGAGGTTTCATGGAAGTGGAAACTCCCGCATTGGAGTATCAAGCCTCGGGAGCCTTGGCCAGGCCGTTCCGTACCCACCACAACGCTCTCGATCAGGACATGCATCTGCGCATCGCCCTGGAGCTGCCCCTCAAGAAGCTCATCGTGGGCGGGATCGACAAGGTGTTCGAGATGGGTCGGGTGTTCCGTAACGAAGGGGTATCGCCACGGCACAACCCCGAGTTCACCATGCTCGAGGCCTACCAAGCCCACGCCGACTATCGGGACATGATGGAGCTGGTCGAATCCGTGGTGGCGGAAGCTGCCCAGGCTGCGGCCGGGTCGACCCGACTCACCTACCAGGGCAAGCCCATCGATTTCTCGACGCCCTGGCGCCGAGCGCCGTTCATGGATCTCATCGCCCAGCACGCCGGCGACGGATTCGACCTCGACACTGCGCTCAGCGAGCTTGGTGCCAACGCCGAGGCGATCGGTATCGCGGTAGACCCCACATGGGACGAGGGCAAGATCCTCGCCG
>JAOTWH010000166.1 GCA_029863035.1 Acidimicrobiia bacterium
TCGGGGGAGCACATGTCGCCTCCCCATCGTCTCGCCACCGACAAGATCATCAGGAACCAGGACCTGGTCTTCATCGATATCGGCGCGATGTGGAACGGCTACTTCGCCGACATCGGACGGACGACGGTCGTTGGGAAGCCCTCCAAGACGCAGCAGAAGATCTACACCGCGGTGTACGAGGGATTGATGGCCGGCATCGACAAGATGCGCCCGGGCAATACCAACAAGGACTGTGCCGATGCCATCATCGCCAAGATCGCGGATCACGGCTTGGAGGATCATCTCTTCAGCCTGTTCATCGGGCACGGAATCGGCATGGGGGCGAATGAGCCCCCCTACATCGGAGAGACGCTTCCCGGGGCAACCACCTATGAGTTCCAGCCGAACATGGTGTTCGCGGTGGAGCCGCTGGTTTGGGTGCCAGACGTCCGGGGCGGTGGCGGCGTTCGTATCGAGGACATGGTCCTGATCACCGATGGCGATCCCCACCTTCTCTCGAGGGTGGAGTACGAGGAGCGGCTACTCGTCTGATCGGCTATCCCGCCTCAGTGTTGCAGAACCTGGAGGACCGAGTCGACGGTCATCTGCGCCACGCGGTCGACCGATTCGCGAGTATTGCCGGCTAGATGCGGCGTGAGGATCAGGTTCTCTATCCCTTCGAATGTGGCCGCCGCCACCGGTCCCAGCGGCTCGATCTCGAAGACATCGACCGCGGCCCCGCCTAGCGCACCATCGCGCAGAGACCGGGCCAGGGCCACCTGGTCGACGATGCCGCCGCGTGATGTGTTGATGAGAATCGCTTCCGGCTTGAACTTCGCCAGGGCATGGCTATCGATCATGCCCCTGGTCTGGTCGTCGAGAGGGACATGCAGGCTCACGATGTCGGACTGGGCGAGAAGCTGGTCGTAATCCATTCGCTGTACTTTGCCCCAGGCCGGATCGTCCTCGCGGACATGGGGGTCGTGGGCGGCGATCGTCATCTCGAATGCGGCGGCCCTGGTTGCCACGCTGCGAGCGACCGCTCCGTACCCGATGAGCCCCAAGGCCTTCCCCTCGAGCTCTCGGCCGAAAGCATGGCCCTGGCGCGGCCACTCACCAGCCAGCATCGAGTCGGTCATCGCGTAGACCCTTCGGGTGAGTACGAGCATTGCCCCAAGCACGTATTCGGCCACCGATACCGTATTGGCGCCCACTGCGGGTATGACGATGACTCCCGCCTCCCGGCACGCTTCCGTGTCGATGCTGTCTAGCCCGACACCGAGACGGCCCACCACCTTCATCGCGGGGGCGGCGCCCAAGAACTCGGTGTCGATCTGAGTCCGGTTGCGAACCACGATCGCCTCGGCGTCGCTGACTTCCTTGAGGAGCCGTGCCCGGTCGCCGTACAGGTCGGGGTCGTATACGACGACATGGTGCTGTCTGAAGCGGTCCAGGAAAGGTTCCGGGAGGTACTCCGGCACGACGATTCGGCTCATGTCACAGATGAGTAACGAGCTTGGCGGTGGCGCTCACTTCCCCGACCCGGAAATGAGCCCAGCCACCACGTATTTCTCAACTCGGGTGTAGATGAGTATGAAGGGGAGGATCGTGAGGATCGTGAATGCCGCCTCCCCTGGGAAGTTGGCTATGCCTTCGATCCCCTGCATCTGGTAGAGCTCGAACGGGAGGGTCCGTTTTCCAGGTGTGTTGACGAGCACCAGAACCAGTGTGAACTCGTTCCAAGCCTCGCGAAAGGCCAGGACGCCGATCGTGATCATGGCCGGCGCAGCCAGCGGTGCCACGATATATCTGAGGCGGCTCCAGGTCCCGGCTCCGTCGACGTTGGCCGCCTCCTCTATCTCGCGTGGTATCTGTTGGAAGAAGCCAACCATCAACCACACTGCCAAAGGCAAGAGCGTCGCGGTGTAGACGATGATCAGGGTGGTGCGCTTGTCCAGTTGCTCGGTGGCAACGGCGAGCCGGAAGATAGGAACCAGTATCCCGAGGCTTGGGACCAGCCGGGGCAGCAGTGTGAACAGCAATAGCAGGTGCCGACCGCGGAACCTGAATCTGGCGAACGCATAGGCGGCAGGTACGCCGAGCACCAGCGTCAGTGCGGTGGTCCCGGCACCGACGATGACGCTGTTCACGAACGACGACGTGAAGCTTTCGCTAGTCAGAACTTCGCGATAGGCCTGCAGGTTCGGGCTCGATGGGATGATGCTCGGATCCGCGAACACGTCGGCCCGGTGCTTGAAGGAAACCGACAGAGTCACCAGGAACGGCGTAATCGTCCACACCACGAGGATGATCAGGGGGAGGGCAATGAGAACATTCCGCAGGACCTTTCGCGCCCTGCTCCCTACCGTTCGCCTGGGTTCGGGTCGACGCCCAACGACCGCCTGGACTGCCTTGGCGGTGGATTCGGCGAGGATCGGCTCGTCGGGAGGTCGCATGTCGCTCATAGGTCGTACTCGTAACGACGGCCAATGACCACGTACCCCAGCGTGAGGAGGGCGTTGAGCATCAATATGAACGCCGCGATCGCCAGGGCCTGGTTGAACTCGAGGCTTCGGAAGGCCACGGTGTACATCTCCATGGCCATCGTCTGTGTCGACTTGAGTGGCCCACCCCCGGTGAGGGCGAGCACCACGCCGAGTCCGGTAAGCGTCGAGTAGCTCAGCCAGACAGTGCTTATCAGAATCTGAGGGGCTAGAAGGGGGATGGTGACATGGCGTGCCCTAGTCCACCCGGTGGCTCCGTCGACAAGGGCGGCGTCGAGGTGTGCCTTGTCGATGGTCATCAACCCGCCGAGAAGCAGGAGGATCGTCAGCGGAAGGTCGGTCCAAACCTGGGTGAAGATCACCACCACCATCGCCAAGGAGGGATCCGACAGCCACGAAGGGCCATCGAACCCGAAGAACGAAATGGTCTGGTTCACCGTTCCGAACTGGCTGTTGAAGAGGATCCGAAACATCACGGCAGCGGCGACGTTGGAGACGATGTAGGGGGCAACGGTGACGGCCCGAAGGAACCGGAGCTTTCCCACCACTCTGAACAAGGCGAACGCGAAGAAGAGCCCGAGGATCGTACCAACGATCAAAGACCCGCCGACGAAGACAGCGGTCCGGTTCAGAGAGTGCCAGAAGTCGGCCGACGAGAACATTTCGCTGTAGTTCTCGAAGCCAACCCACTCGGGTGGGGCCCCGAGCCTTGGAGCGCGATACAGGCTCTGCCACAGGCCCCATATGACCGGGAAACCAAGGAGGGCGGTCACCAGAAGTATCGCCGGGAGGCTGAAGAGATAGGGCGTCGCCTTCTTCTGGCCGATGATGACGTAGTTATTTCGTCCCGGTGGCGGCGCACTTCGTTGCCACCACCGGTTACTCCGGCTGGCTTTCGATTTGGTCTTTGCAGTCATCGGTCCGACCTCGTCAGGCCAGGGACACTACAAGAACGCCCCCCCGTCCGGCTTGGACAAGGAGGCGTTCCCGTTGTGTTGGTCCTGTTATGACCTGTTAGATCACGCAGCGTCGAGCTGAGGCTGGTACTCGGCCGCCAAATCCTCGGCCGTCTTGTCGGTACCCACCACGATCTCACCGAACATCTGCTCAAGGATCGCTTCGACGTCGCCTGCATTCGGACCGGCTGGCGCGGGGGAGCTGCCAAGGTAAGCGGCCTTCAGGTCATCGTTGAAGAAAGGCCAAATCTCGAGGAGCTCCGGGTCGTTGAGGGCATCGGTCTGACGCATCGGCACCGAACCGTTTCCGGCCGCTGCTATCAGGTTGCCCGACTCCGCTATGTAGCGCAGCACGAGCGCTGCCTCATCCGGGTTCTCGGACCCGGCTATGACCGCCCAGGTCCGGGCTGCCGATAGGGCCACGCCGTCGTTACCGCCACCCGCCTGGGATAGCGGGACAGGGGTGAGGTTCCACTGGTCGGGATAGTCGAAGCCGGGTGCCTCGTTGAAGTCGCCGGCAGTGGTAAAGCCGTCGAGGATCAACCCGGCGTTACCAGACACGAAGGCGCCACGCGACTCGTCCTCGCCCCAGGCGATGGCGTCGGGTGGGAGCAATCCCTCTGCTGCCGCCTGCAGGAACCAATTGATCGTGTAGATCCCTCCCGCCGAGTTGAGGTCGGGAACGGCGCCGTCGAAGGGCGTCCCCGCCGCGGCCAGCACGGTCTTGAGGGTTGTCACGCCATCGCCAGCCTTAGCTTGAACGGTGAACGGGATCGAGTCAGGTCGAGCAGTCTTCATGTCCCGCATCGCGTCGAGCACGCCATCGAGAGATGCGAACGGGACTGAGACCCCGGCCTCGTCGAACCACTCCTGGTTGTAGTAGAGAACATCGAAGTTGGCGGTGATCGACGCGCCGTACTTGACGCCACCGAGTGCGGTCTCGTCCCAAACGAGCGGCAAGAGCAGGTCATACGACGCAGGGTCGTCTGCTTGCCACTCGGCAGCTATCTCGTCGTGGGATTCAAGCAACCCAGCCTCCACAAAGGCCTCGATGAGGAAGGAGTCCTCGGCCCCGAGTATGTCGGGGAGCGCCTGACCAGCGTCGCGCCTCAGCAGCAACTGCTGCAGGATGTCGTCGTTGGACTGGACGTCGAACGTGACCTCAATGCCGGTATCGGCCGTGAAGCTGGCGAAGCTATCCGGTGGGATGTAGTAGGGCCTGGTGACCCAGACGAGGAGTTCGACGGCATCGCCGCCGTCGTCTCCGGTCGTGGTCGCGGTGTCGCCACCTGCGGATGTGGTGTCGGAACTGGAGTCGTCGCTGCAAGCTGCGGCCACGAGCGCCATAACCATCAGGATCACGAGTCCGCGCCGTAACGCTCTGAAATTCACTGAATTCCTCCTCAGTAGTTGCCACCCTGAGGCGTACGAAACCATCGCAGGTCAACACCACCTGGGTTTGGGGCATTATGTAGAGTGCCGCGGGCCCATGTCAAATG
>JAOTWH010000167.1 GCA_029863035.1 Acidimicrobiia bacterium
ACTACAGCCAGGTCGAGGGCGCCCTCGACCTCGTAGAAGTCGAAGTGGCGGAATTGCCAGAACCCGATGATCATGAACGCTCCGAATACCAGCGCGGCCGAGCCGGCGGCCAAACCGTCTAACCCATCCGCCAGATTGACCGCGTTGGAGGTTGCTGTGAGCAGCAGCAGCACCCAGATGCCGTAGAGCACCGGGCCCAGGTCGATTCCGGTGCCGCGCACGAAAGAGATCTCGGTGCTGACGTCTATGGCCATCGCCCCCCAGGCGAACAGCGCCGCCACCATCAGCTGGCCAAGGAACTTCCAACGCTTGTTGAGGCCAAGGTTGCGCTCGGCAGAGACCTTGGACCAGTCATCAGCGAACCCGATGAGGCCCATGCCCAAGAAGGCGCCCAAAGCCAAGAGCCCCTCTGGAGAGAAGGCGATGACGTCGAAGCCGAAACCTTCCGCCCGGGTCCACAACCTGAAATGAGCCATCGTGTATCCCAAGAGCACAGCGAAAAGGACGACCAGCCCACCCATCGTTGGCGTCCCCTTCTTGTGGAGGTGCCCCTCTACCTCCTCCCTTATGAACTGTCCGATGTTGTGGCGCCGCAACGCCCGGATGGCGAAAGGGGTAACCAATAACGCGAAGGCAAAGGCCGTCGCTCCGGCGCCGAGGAGCTGGATCATCTCGCGCCCTCCTCCAGTTGGCGGGCCACGGACTCCAGGCCCACGATGCGTGAGCCCTTGACCAGAATCACGGCTCCCGGCTCGGCTACTGCGCTCACAGTGGCGACAGCTTCGTCCCCGGTGGCGGCCGGACGGGCGATCGAACCAGCACCCGCTGCTATCCCATGATCCTCGCCAACAACCACCACCAGGTCGTACCCGAGCTCCGCCGTTAGCCGGCCGATGCGGCGGTGCTCAGACTCGGACACATCGCCGAGCTCGGCCATGAGGCCCAACACCGCGATCCGCTTGGAGCCCATTGCAGCCACAGTCCTCAGAGCCGACTCGGTGGAGGTGGGATTGGCGTTGTAGGAATCGTTGACCACGGTGTAGTAGCCCTCATGGACCTCCATACGCCATGGCGATCCGACGGCCTTGGCAAGGGCGGCGGCGACTTGCGCCAGTGGCCTCCCGAGGGCCAGGGAGGCTGCGACGGCCGCCGCCGCATTGGTGGCTTGGTGGTAACCGGCGATCGCCAACTTCACCGGAACGGTCTCACCGGCTGCCGTCAACTCGAATGAGGGTCTGCCCTGGCCGTCGATCTCAACGTGGCTCACTCCGACATCGGCCTCGGGATGGCTTCCGAAGGTCACCGTGTCGGGCCAGCCCCCAGGCAACCGACCCTCTCCGAACGGCAGCACGGCGATCCCGCCCTCCGGCAAGCCTTCGACGAGCTCCCACTTGGCTCGCGCCAGCGCATCTTGTGACCCGAAGGTCTCCAGGTGCACCTGCCCGATGTTCGTGATAACCGCCACGTCGGGACTAACGGCTGGAACCAGTCGACGTATGTCGCCCGGTGCTCTGCTCCCTACTTCGGCTACCAGCACATCCGCGTCGTCGGGAGTTGACAGGATCGTGAGAGGAACCCCGATCTCGTTGTTGAAAGATCGGGGAGATGCCCAACTGTTGGGTCCTACCGCAGCCGCTGTGAGATCTTTGGTTGAGGTCTTTCCGGTGCTTCCCGTGATAGCGATAACTCTGCATGCCAGCTCGGAGCGCCTGGCGACGGCAAGTTGCAGCAAGGCGGTGGCTACATCGTCGACTTCGACCCGGGGGACGATGTCCATGCGTCGCGCAGCATCGACCAACGCCACGGCACCCAGGCCTACCGCGTCGGAAGCGAAGTCATGGCCGTCAACGCGCTGTCCAGCGAGTGCGGCGAAAAGGGTGTCAGGCCCGGACTGTCTCGAATCGATTACGACACCACCCACCTTGCCATTTCCGAACGCGACGCCACCGGTGATCGATGCGACATCGGACACGTCCCACGCCAGTGGCAGTGTTGTTTCGGTAGCCATCACGTCGAAGCCTCCTGACGAGCCACTTCCCGATCGTCGAATGGCTCGAGTCGTCCAGCGATGTCCTGGTAGGTCTCGTGGCCCTTGCCGAGAAGCAGAACAACGTCGCCCGGCTCGGCAACAACGAACGCGGCTCTGATGGCTGCCCTCCTGTCGACCTCAACGATTGTGTTCGAAGAGGAGGCTCCCTCCGCCACCTCCGCCAAGATCTCGGCAGGATCTTCGCTGCGAGGGTTATCTGAGGTGAGCACTGCGATGTCGGCGGTCGACGCGGCGCGGCCCATCTCTGACCGCTTGGTGCGATCCCTATCGCCTCCTGCGCCGACCAGGGCTATCACGCGGCCCGAGGTGGCCTGGCGGGCTGTGTTTATGGCGGAAAGGACTCCCTCGGGCGTATGGGCGTAGTCGACCACAACCGCATAAGGCTGGGGGATATCTAGCAACTCGAATCGACCAGGAATACTGCCAACGCCACTCAACCCCGCGAGTATCGCTTCGGTGTCGATGTCGAGGGTGGAAGCGATGGTTGCGGCCATGGCAGCGTTGGCGACATTGAAGCGCCCGCCGATGTTGATGGCGACGTCCACCTGGGCTCCGTTGAGACCGAGGGTGAACTGGCTCCCAGCGAGATCGCCCGCGATGTCGGAGATGACCACGTCGGAGTCCTCCCAGCCAACGCTGGTCACGGCAAGCTGAGTTTGGCCGATCAGGCGTCGGCCCCATTCGTCGTCATTCCATATCACTGCCCGCTCGGCGAACTCGGGGGTGAAGAGCTCTGCCTTCGTCGCGAAGTAACCGTCAAGATCGCCGTGGAAATCGAGATGATCTCTACCGAGGTTCGTGAACGCCACGACTTCGAACCGGGTACCCGTAACTCGGTGAAGGGCGAGAGCGTGCGAGGAAACCTCGATGGCGGCGACATCCACCCCTGCGTTGACCATGCGAGCCAGCAGTCTCTGCAGATCGGACGCTTCGGGCGTGGTGCGAGATAGCTCGACGGGCTCGCCGGCGATTCTCGCACCCAAGGTGCCGACGACACCAGCCGAGCTCCCTGAAGCCGCGACGATCGACTCCAGGAAGTGAGTAACCATGGTCTTGCCGTTGGTGCCGGTGACTCCAACCACGCTGCAAGCTCGGGAGGGCATGCCATGTACCTCTGCTGCGATCGGCCCCAACAGGGCGCGGGTGTCGGATACCACGAGCTGATCAGGTGCCTCAACCGTTCTCTCCACGCAAACCGCAGCTCCCAAATCCACTGCGCTCTGCACGAAGTCGTGACCATCGCGACTGAAGCCTTTGATCGCCACGAACATGGCGTCGGAGCTGGCTTGGGCGCTGTCGTGAACGACGTCGAGAACCGTGCGATCGCCGTCGCCCCGCGTTTCACCATCGGTTATCAACGCCAGGCGATCCAGCGTGGCGCCTTGCTTATTCGCCATTCGGGGGTACTCCCAGCTGATGCAGAGCAGATAGCGCGATCTGGCTGAAGGCTGGAGCGGCGACCTGTCCTCCGAATTCCCCGCCCGCCGGCGAATCGATCACTACCGCCACAACCAGGCGCGGGTTCTCTATCGGGGCGATGCCAATGAAACTCGAGATGACGTTGTTGCCGTAATCGCCAACGCTCTCATCGTATTTCCGCGTGGTGCCGGTCTTGCCACCCACCCGGTACCCGGCGACGGCCGCTTGCCGACCCGTGCCCTTTTCGACCACTCCGGCGAGCATCAGTCTCATTTCGGCTGCGGTCCTGGCTGATACCGCGGTCCGCTCGATCTGGACGGACGGCTGGCGGGAACCATCGGCCGCAACGACCTCGCGTACCAGCCGGGGCTGAACTAGCACACCATTGTTGGCCACCACGCCGAACGCAGCAGCCATCTGGAGTGCTGACACCGAGACGCCATAACCGATCGCAGTTGATGGACCGCAGGTGGCGGCGCACCATTCGTTAACGGGGTGAAGCACCCCAGCCGTCTCCCCGGGGAAACCGGTACCCGGCGCTCTCCCCAGGCCGAAAGCTGCGATGTAGCGATACAGCGCCTCGTTACCAAGATCAGCTTGAACGAGAATGGTGCCAACGTTCGATGAATAAGCCACGATGTTCGACACCGTCATCGCCCGCGCTTCGGTGACCTCATCCGAGTAATTGGTGTCGTGGATCGGCAGCTCGACCGGCACGTGGTAGATATCTGCCGGCCGCACAACGCCTTCCTCGATCGCAGCTGCCACCGTGATCAGCTTCTGAGTGCTCCCTGGCTCATACACATCGGTTACAGCCCTGTTGCGGTAAGTGCCGGACTCGTAGTTCTCCCTCGAGTTCGGGTCGAAGGTAGGGAAGTTGGCCATCGCCAGTACTTCGCCGGATGATGGGTCCAGTACCACCGCAGTGCCACCTACCGCACCGAACCGCTCAACCGTCTCTGCCAGCACCTGCTCCGTCTCGAACTGGATCTCCCGATCGATCGTCAAGATCACGTCTCCTCCTGGCTCGGCCGGAATCACCTGGTATTCGCCAAGTGGGATGACACGGCCGGCAGCATCTCGCTCAACGACCAGTTGGCCCGGTACCCCGGCCAGGACTTCATTGAAGGCGAACTCGAGACCCTCAAGTCCCTGATTGTCATCTGTTTGGACGAACCCGATCACACTGGCTGCCAGCGGGCCACTCGGATAGGTGCGGGCAGGCTCCTCTGTGAAATAGATGCCGGGCAACTCGAGGTCCCGCACCGGCTCTGCTTCGCGACGATCGAGCTGACGGGCGATGTACACGAATCCAGCGTCCTTACGCAGTAGTTCGGTGAGCGATCCAGGGTCCATCCCCACATACGGACCGATGGCTCGGGCAGTCTGGACCGGGTCAACGACCTGTCGGGGGTTGGCATACACGGTGATGGCGTCCACCGTTACAGCCAACTCGTGGCCGTCACGG
>JAOTWH010000014.1 GCA_029863035.1 Acidimicrobiia bacterium
ACCGTGTTCGAAGGGCCAGCCCGGGTCTTCGACGATGAACAGGATGCCCTGGACGCTCTCGCTCGCCACGACTTCGCCGATGGTGACGTCGTGGTTATCCGATACGAAGGGCCCAAGGGCGGTCCTGGCATGCGGGAGATGCTGAGGATCACGGCCGGCATCAAGGGAGCCGGACTCGGCAAGACCACAGCGCTCATCACCGACGGTCGGTTCTCGGGTGGCACTACCGGATTCTCCATCGGCCATGTGGCACCGGAGGCAGGCGTGGGCGGCCCGATAGCCCTGGTGGAGGAAGGCGATCTCATCCGCATCGACATCCCGGGACGCACCGTCGACATCGTGGTGGACCACGACGTGTTGGAGGAACGCCGCAAGAACTGGAAGGTGCCCCCGCCCCGTTACCCCAAAGGAGCCCTGGCCAAGTACGCCAAGCTGGTTGGCTCCGCCGAGAGCGGCGCGGTGTGCGAGTAGGCGCTCTTCTGCATTGCTCGGGGGAGCGGCCAAGGCTTCTGTGCCGTTAGCGACAGCCGCCCGCCGAGCGTGCTGCAGCCTCGTCAACGTTCAGTCGCGGCTGGGCCGATGGCGTCGCTTGGTTCAGGCGGGCTTGGCTTCGGCCCGCTCTTTGAGTGCCCGGTTGAGTGCCTCGAATCCGGCCACGGTGTTGTCTTGGATGAATCGCATCATCGGTCGCACCAGGATCCCCTTGAAATCCTCTTTCTGATGGAACCGCGTCTTCCCGCCGTCGATCGACTCGACTCGGAACTGATGGTGGCCGTCGAAGACCCCGCTGAAGCCAACCTTCCCTAGCCAGCGCAGCTCCTGGGGAGGCTGGTACGCCTTGACCGTTGGCTTGAAGGTCATCGCCTTGCCGCCTGGTGGCTCGAGCCTGACTGCGATCTTGCCGCCCTCTGCCACCTCCCCGGTGAGGCTGGTGACGAACGGGTTCCATTCGGGGTAACTGTCGAAGTCGCTGAACACCTGCCACACCTTCTCCGCCGGTGCGTCGATTTCGATCGCGGTGTCGATACTGCGCTTTGCCATCCTTGATCCTCCCTTTGACCGGGGGGCAGACTAGGTGTCGGCAGGGCGGTCGCTGCCCCGCGCACTGCACTCGACGCACAGCGACGTCGCCGGGCGCGCCTCGAGGCGTTCAGGCGGAATCCCGGAGTCGCAGTCGTCACAGCGGCCGTAGGTTCCTTCGTCCAGTTTGACCAGGGCTCGATCGATGTCGGTGATGGAGGCCTGAATCGACCGAGCGGCAAGGGTGGTGCTGATGCGCTCCACGGCTTCAGTGGTGCCATCGCCGATGCGTTTGCCGAACGAGACGTTGACGCCCGCTTCGGGCGGCGTCGTCAACCGGTCCAGCTCGGCCGACAGCTCTTGGCGCCGCCCGCTGAGGGCCACGGCGATGTCGGCATTGGACACGTCAGGCCGAGTTGTACTTGCCTGCGCGCTTTTCCTTCTTGGCTGCCCGTTTCTCTTTGAGAGATTTGTCGGCGGCCCTTTTGGGGAGCTTCTTAGCCCTGTCCTTGTTCGCCATTTCAGTCTCCAATGACTGGTGAATGACCATTCTACGGCTCTGCCGATCCAGAAGGGCTCCGCGGCCTAAGCGGCCTCCTTGGCCTCGGTCCCGACCGCCGCTGCCAGCGGGAACGTAACACTGAAGACGGTCTGTCCATCGCGTCGTTCGTAGTCGATATCTCCCTCCATGGTCTCTGTAAGAAGCCGGGCGATGGACAGGCCGAGACCGACGCTGCCGGTGAGGAGTGGCGAAGATCCGTCGTGAAGGAACCGCTTGAACAGGCGGCTCTCGATCTCGGGCGACACTCCATCGCCGTGGTCGATCACTTCGATGCGGTAGCCGCTTGCTGTCGTCAGTGCGCGTATGGCCACCTCCGGCCTGCCATGGCGCAAAGCGTTCGAGACCAGGTTGCGGAGCACCTGGCGCAGCCGGAGACGATCGACCGCCACCAGGGCGTCGGCGGCCTCGACTGCGATCTCAACTCCGGTGGCCGCCCACGGGGCGAGTACCTCTTCGATCTCCGCCACGGGATCGATCTGTTCGATGGTTACCGCTACGCCGTGATGATCGGCAGCGGCGGCCGTTAGGAGATCGTCGACCATTCGGCTCAGTTCAGCCGACTCACCCGCGATGACGCCGAGCATGTCGTCGGCGTGCGCCCGGTCTGCCGGTTCCATGTCGAGGATCGTCAACGCGAAGCCGTATATGGCAGTGAGCGGCGTGCGCAGCTCGTGGGACAGGTTGGCGATCGACTCGTCTTTGGTTCGCCCAATGGCGCGCTGCTTCTCCAGCTCCTGCTCGAGCGCCAATCTTTTCTCGTTGCGCCTGGTTACCAATCTGAACAGCAGCAGCGCGGCCAGGGGTACCAGGAAGGCCACCAGGAACCCAGCGATCTGGGCGACGCGCCCAGCAGAGCTGCGCGCCAGCCCGATGGACTGCACCAACCGATCGCGTTCGGCGGCAAGCTCGGAGGCGGCCGAGCGGTAGCTCTGGTCCAACTGACCGTCGATGATCGAGGAGGCGGCGTCGGTATCGCCGCTGGTCAACGCTGCCATCGCGGCATTCGAGGCGACATCGAAGGCTTGGGTAGCCGATGTCAACGAGGTCGTCCCGGCGTGTCCTAGCGCTTCGGCGAGTGCCTCCACGCGTGCCTCGAACTGGAGGATCACAGCAGTGGCGTTATCCATCGCGGTGGTCGCTTCATCCTGCGGCGCCAGGCCCTCCTCGGCAGCGATGGCGACGATCTCGGCTTGCACGATGGCGTTACGAGCGGCGGCGGCTACGCCCAGTGTGGCCTCGGCTTGAACCGCCCTGCTGCCGTCTTCAGCAACCCTTTCCGAGCCTTGGGCATTGGCGAAAACCACCGCCAGGGCGACGAAAACCGCCACGAAAGTGATAGTGAGGCCAGGTAGGAGCTCGCGACGAAGCATGCTTCCTAATCGGCAGGTTCTGTCGGCTGGTTGAGACCTACAGGGCGGGCACCATCTGGGTTTGCTGCTCCGACTTTTCAGCTTCGCTGCGGCGGGTGACGAGCCAACCCGTAACAGCACCGAGCAGCAGGGCGGGAAGCAGGATCGACTTACCCGTCTGAGAGATGGCCTGCCACAGCAACTCCAGGACTATGAACGGCGACAGCAGAGCTTCGGCAACTGCGGGTGGCAAGACGATGTCGGCGGCGTCGATGAGCCGCCCGGAAAGGGGCGTAGCCGCCGCGGTGGGGTTGACCGCCATCTCGGGGGTCAAGTTGATTGTTGCCAGGTCCTGGATCATCGGGTCCTGAGGCGGTGGCAACGGCGCGCCAGCACCGGCTACCGAATCCTGATCGTCCCTAGAGGCCTCAGTGGTCGTGGTGTTCGCTGTCGTTGTGGTGGTGGCGGCGGCTGAGGGCGGCGGCGAAGTCGTGGTGGGGCCTGGCGGAACGGTGGTGGTGGTGCTCTTGGGAACCGTGGTCGTGGTAGTGGTCTGAGGGATAGTCGTAGTTGTCGTCGAGGTTGTCGTGGTGGAGACGCCGGTCTCGGGCGGAAGCGTCGTCGTCGTGGTCGACGTGGTGGTGCTGGTCGTAGTCGTAGTCGTAGTTGTGGACGTGGTCGTGGTTGTCGTGGGTTCGGTGGTAGTTGTGGTGCCGTCGATGTCGACGACCAACTGTGATGGGTAACTGGACGTGTCGTAGGCGAACCACATGTCGTCTTTAGAGTCATTGGGGACGATGAGTTTCACGGCAAGGCGATGGCCCTGGTCCATCGTGTAGGCGGAATCGCTGAAACTGATCGTTCTCGCCACCCACGACGGCGATCCGGCACTCCAGTCGTCGAGCTTGAGCTCGCCCGACTGGATCAGCTCGCACCCGGTGTCGGCGCAGTCAAGGATGAAGGCGTCGACGGAGCCCTTGGTGGTCATCTGGGATTCACTCATGGCGCTCCAGAAAGTGAGTTGGGCAGAGCCGATGACCACCGGCTGCTCGGTGGTTCCAGCAATCCATTGCTGGAACTCGCCATCGTCTTGCTCCGTCCACTTGAAGCCGCCCGTCTTCAGGGTTAGACCGGGATCGGCGTTGCGCTCGGGGTCGTAGTTGGGAAGTGAGCCGACGGGCGGTACGACGCTGGACAGAGTGGCGGACGGCACCCCGTCGCCCTTGAGGTAGAGGGTGGTCGGGGAGGCGCCGCCGGCAATGTCCGCTGCCAATACCGGCCCGGCGATGACCGCTGTTCCCAGCACGGCGAGGCAGCCCAGGCAGGCCAATGCGCTACGTCTCCTCAACTTCGGATTCTTCTCCATATGTCATAGCGGGATCGCTGCAACCGCTACACACCTGATATCGGCAGGAAAGGCCTCAATGTGGCGGGCCAATCACCGATGTAGGAAGTGACTAGTTACCCCTTTCGGGGTCGCGAAAACAGACCTAGTCTCATAGGCCCGAGAAGAGGACCAGTTGGCAAAGCTATTCCCACAGACCACGATCGCCGTGATCTGGGACTTCGACAAGACGCTTGCTCCCGGATATATGCAGCGGCCCCTGTTCGAGCACTTCGGTGTCGACGGCGCTGATTTCTGGCAAGAGGTTGAAGGCTTGGCCGACTTCTACCGTCGCAGCGGCGTCGGCATGGTCGAGGACGACACTCTGTATCTAGAGCACATCCTCACCTACGTGCGGCAGGGTGAGTTCGCCGGCCTCAGCAATCGCATGTTGCGCGATCTGGGCGCCGATATCGAGTTCTATCCGGGCATACCTGCCTTCTTCGACGAGCTTCGCAAGTATGTGGAAGCCGAGCCGCGCTTCGCCGAGCACGGAATCGCGGTGGAGCATTACGTGGTCTCGACCGGACTTCGCCAGATGATCATGGGTAGCCGAATAGCTGGCCACGTCGACGGCGTGTGGGGATGTGAGTTCGCAGACACGATTCCGATGCCCGGCTATCTGGAGAATCGCCAGCAGGAGCTCTTCGACCCTTCCGAGGCAGATCGCCAGATCGCCCAGGTGGTCTATGCCCTCGGGTACACCACCAAGACCAGGGCGCTGTTCGAGATAAACAAGGGCAGCAACGTCAACGAGAACATCGACGTCAATTCGAAGCTGGATGAGGAGGACCGCCGCATTCCTTTCCAGAACATGATCTACATCGCCGACGGTCCCTCCGACATCCCAACCTTCGCGGTTGTCCGCCAGCAAGGTGGGCGGGCCTACGGTGTCTACCGACCGGAATCACGCGCCGAGTTCGAACAGGCAGCAGGCCTGTTGGAACAGGGCAGGATCCACGCCTTCGGCGAGGCCAACTACGAGCCCGGCACGCAGAGCCACCTGTGGATTCGCCACGCGGTGGAGCAGATCGCGCAACGCATCGTCAACGACCGCAGCGTTGCCATAGAAGATCGGCTCGGGCCACCACCAGGCCACATCGACTGATCGACCGACTCGCCGACCGCCGTGGGCTAGGAGTCGCCTAACTGAGCCAGCTCTTCTCCGGAAAGGCACTGAACGATCGCGCCGAACACCAGCTCCAACACCTCGGGCTCTTCGCCGAAGTCGGTGCCGCGGAACCCGGCGAATGCCATCGGCCGCAATATCTCCGGTTTGTCGAGCGCGTCACCCAGGCAGTTGGCCGAGTCCTCGGATATCTCGCCATCGGCAAGGAATGTGTCGACCAGGAGCTGTCGGAAGTCAATGCAGTCGAGCGTCACGTCGATCACCCGATCGAGCTGCTCGTCTGAGGCGTCGGCGAAAGCGTCGTCTGGGTTGGCGTCTTCGATCGTGATCCCGATTTCCAGCAAGCCTTCCAGCCCGATTTCGTCAACAGCTCGGTTTCCGATGCAGGTGGCTTCTTCGACTCCGATGGGATTGTCCGCCGAACCGTCTTCCAAGATCCCGTCACGTATGGCGTCGGCCATTGCCTGCTCACCCGCTGATCGTCTCGGCGCATCGGTGGCTGCGGGCGCGTCGGTCTCCTCTGGCACGTCGGTTTCCTCTGGCGCTTGGGCGGTCTCGGGCGCGCCGGTTGACTCGGGCGCGCCGGTGGAGTCACTGCTGCTGCAGGCCGCCGCTAGCAGCGCCATGGCCAACATCGCCACGATCGATCGTTTCATTCTTCCTCCCGTGGAAGCGGCGATGGTACCCAGGCCCCGTTTGGGTCACGTGACATAGTCTGGCGGCGTGGACAACACCCGAATAGGCGTCTTCGTTTTCGACGGTGCCGAGGAGCTCGACTTCATCGGGCCTTGGGAGGTGCTGGCCTCGTGGGCGCTGAACCATCCTGACGAAGGCATCGAGATCTTCACCGTGGCTCAATCCCAAGGTCCCATCACCTGCGCCAAGGGCCTGAGAGTGCTGGCCGACCACACCTGGGAGACTTGTCCCCAGATCGATGTGTTGATCTATCCCGGAGGCAAGGGCACTCGCGCCCAGATCGGCGATCGCACCATCGGCGATTGGCTAGATAAGACCGCTGCCCAGGCTCAGATCATGGCCAGCGTCTGTACCGGGGCGCTGGTCTTCGCAGACAACGGACTGCTCGACAACATGGCGGCCACGACTCACTGGGAGAGCCTCGACCATCTGGCCGAGCTGGGCGAGGGCATCGAGGTTCGACCACAAGACCGCTTCGTTGACAACGGCTCCGTCATCACAGCCGCCGGTGTCTCGGCTGGCATCGACATGGCGCTGCACCTGGTGGCGAGGTTGGCGTCGGTGGAGCGGGCCCGCCAAGTTCGGCGCTACATCCAATACGACCCCCAGCCGCCGGTCTAGGCAGGTAAGGCTCGATCTGTATCTACAGTTGTGCCATGGCGCCCAAGCGGATGGTACGAAAAGCGGTTGTTGGGGTTGTCGGGGGAACTGTGGTGGCCACCGGCATCATCCTGATACCCCTGCCTGGACCAGGGACCCTGATCGTCTTCGGCGGCTTGGCCATCTTGGGAACAGAATTCGACGCTGCCCAGCGCGGGACAGATCGCATCAAGGCAGCGGTTCGCAAGGCGGTGGGTCGTGACGACTCCCCAGAGGAAGATGGAGCTACTCGTCCCAGCGACTGACGATGTCGGCGAACTCCCTGTCGACCTTCGATCGGCGGCGCCAAGCAGCGACTAGGCCCACTCCAAGGAGTAACAGGGCCGTTCCAACACCCGCTATCACCAAGAAACTCATGCCCTAGAAAGGCTAGTTGGCCCTCAGTTCCATGGGTTGGGAGAACCCACGCCCCGGCATTCGCGCACTGTGTCGACGCCCTCGGGAATGGTTCCCATGCCGTAAAAGACGACGGCGTCTTCTGCCAGAACGCAGAACCCTTTTCCGCTCTCGCTTGATCCAACCACCAACAACGTGGTGTTGGTGCCGATGACGAATGGCAAGCCCGGCTCACCCAAGGTGGTTGAGGCCAGCTGGCCCAACGCCACAAGCTCGTCGATGGTGGGGTAGCGACCCTCGGCTTCGTAGAAGGACTCCGCTGCTGCCAGAACCTTGCGGAGCTGGTTCTGGGTTGCCGTATCGGGATCCCGAGCGATGGTGGTGGTCGGGATGGTCGATGTGGCGGTGGTCGTTGTCGCAGCAGGCGCCTCCGTAGTCGTGGCAGTCAGAGTCGTCGTTGTGGTCGTGGCCGGCGACGCTGTGCTACCTGTGATCGCCGGATTGGTGGTGCTGGAGCAAGCGGCCAAAGCCAGGGAGAGCACGATGAAGAAACGGGACATGGTTGAAAGAGTGGTCCTGGTCGGGGATGGTTTGAGGCGCCCGGTAGCGTATCTGGGGTGAAGCAGAGCGCCGGCATCTTGGCATTTCGGCATCGCGATGGCGAGCTCGAGGTTTTGCTGGCCCATCCCGGTGGACCGCTGTGGGCCAACAAGGACGACGGGGCGTGGAGCATCCCCAAGGGCGAGTTCGATGACTCCGAGGCTGGCCTCGACGCGGCCAGACGTGAGTTCCAAGAGGAAACCTCGATAGAGCCCCCCAGTGACGGCTATATCTCGCTGGGCTCCATCATGCAGAAGAGCGGCAAGCTGGTGTATGCCTGGGCGGTTGAGATGGACTTTGATCCGGCTCAGGCGGTGAGCAACAACTTCGCGCTCGAGTGGCCACCTCGTTCTGGAAAGACCATCGAGGTACCGGAGGTGGACCGGGTGGAATGGTTCCGACCGCAAGACGCGCACCGCAAGGCCAACCCGGCGCAAGCTGAGCTGATTACCCGGTTGGTTGCACTCCAAACGGATCTTTAGCCCCGAATCTGGTCAAAAGCGTTGGTAGCGAACCAATTCTTCTAGCGGTTTCCGACCGCCGTAAGGGCGGGATTTGGCCGCTTCGACGTCGGCCGCGACGTCGGCGTAGCCCAGAGCGATGGCGTAGCGACAACCGTGATCATCCGGTAGACCCAAGGCTTGGCGCGCCACCGCTTCATTGTGAAGTGTGACGGGACATGAGGCAACTCCTATGGCTTGCGCCGCCAGCATGATGTTCTGAGCGGCACGGCCCATGTCGAAGTCGCCGCCGTCGGGCGTTCTGACGATGGCGATCGTTAGGGGTGCGTTGGTGACCGGGGCGGTGAAGCTTCCGGCCGCCGCCACGGCATCTCGCTGGACGGGGTCGGTGACTACGACGAAGATCCAGGGCTGGATGTTCTTAGAGCTTCCCGTCCAGCGGGCTGCCTGGAGAATCTGAGCCAAGTGCTCTTCGCTGACGGGTCGGGCTGCGAAGTTTCTTACTGCGCGCAAGCCGAGAGCGGCTTGGTAGGCGGTTCCATCGTCGGGGGTCATTAGGTACTCCTGGTGGCGGCCGGCCAGGTTACCTAGCTTGCTTGTCGCTGCTCCTCGAGCCAGGTGCGGCGGATGCGGCGGCGTTGGCGTGCGGTCAGACCGCCCCAGATACCTTCGGTCTGATTGGTCTCGACCGCATACGACAGGCAGGTTTCCTGGACCGGGCAGGCGGCACACATCTCCTTGGCGGCGCTGATAAGCCCGACATCCTCCGAGGTTGGGAAGAAGACATCGGAAACCGCTCCGCGACATGCCGCTCGGTCTCGCCAGTGGGTCTCTTCCAGAAGTTCCAGGTTCGCCATAGGAAAAAGTGCAACGCGCCCGTCCCGTGTTTTGTTCCCTATTCGGCCAGTTCGAAGCGATTACTTCGAATCAGTCTCCAGTGACGGCGAAGCGCCAGGTGGCATCGACTCCGATTCCGAGCCTGAGCCCCAGATACTCGCCTGCCTCGATGAAGTTGCCGATTTCGCTTGACGAATAGATGTCTGCCAACTCGGCCCAGTCTTGGTCGGTGGGCTGGGTGGCGAAGAAGACGCGGGGCCATATGTAGAGCGGATCATCTGTGGCCGGCTCAACCGAGTACGCCCCCTGAAGCAACTGGACCATGCGCCTGGTTACGGGGCTGCCAAGGCTCTCGGACTGTGCCCAGAAGCGAGCGGGGTCCTCGCCCCCTCCGAAACTGAACGTGAAGAACGGGGCCTGCGACGCCAACGATCCGAGGGTTGCGAAGTCGCAGGACGAGGCGGCGTCGATTATCGCCATGCGTGTCGCGTCCACCGCCTGGGGCAGGCTGGGATCGGCGTCGATCACAACGTTGAGGTCCCCGGCCGAACAAGACGTTTCGAGCGAAACCGGTGGATTCAGTTGCACCCGGTACGCCGGTCCCGACGAGTCGACCGAGCCATTGCCGACCAGGAACACCTCAACGGTGCCACTCTGTTCTTCCAGAACCAGATAGCTCAGCGGTGCGTTGAAGCTGGCGGCCGAGCCGTCGCCCTCAGAATCCAATAGCGAGACGGTCGCGACGAGGGCACCTTCGGCATCGGTGACGCGTGCTTCGAGAGACCCGAGCACGGCCGCCTCGCCGCGCACGGTGGTGCCGAGGCGGGCTCCGAACGAAGGCTCCTCTATGAGGACCGCCCCCTGGAAGCTCTTCACGATCTGGCGGGTTATGGGTTGACTGAAGTCGATCTCCGAATCGGTGAAGTAGGCGGGCGGGTCGCCTTCGATCAGGAGGCGAACGGCATCCACCTGGGGAGAACGGGTGGCGGTGTAGACGAGTTGCGCCAGACTTGCGTTCTCACTGAACGCCCCATCCGATGTCGCGAAATCTGCCGATAGATCTACGGTCGCCACACCGTTGCTCACACTCGCCGACAAGACCCGCGTTTGAGGCGGAACCCGGCTGGAGAGGGAAGGTGCGGGGGCGGGGAACGACGGCAGTGCCGCCAGGACTTGGTCGAGCGGGGCATCGCCTTCCGCCACCAGCACCGGAGCGACGTACGGCCCGCGGGTCTGGCCTTCGATCAGCAGATAGACAACCTGCTCTGCCAAGACCGGGGCGGGCAGTGCCGTGGTCGAGGTGCCAGGGATCGCACTGGCCGTTGAAGATGGCGAAGTGGTGCCAGCGCAGGAGGCCGCTATCGCCAGGATCGCGCCGACGAAGAGGGAACGCATTGGCCGCATTGTCGTCGGGAGGGCGTTGTCGGTGGCTATTGGCCGGAGGCTGGCGTCGCCAGCTGACGGGCTAGAGATAGAGGCCGGGAGGTTGATCCGCTTGTTCGCCTTGCTCCAGCATGCGGCGGGCTTGCACCTCTTGTAGTTGGGCCTGGGCAGCTATCTGTTGGCTGAACAGGCTGGCTTGGATTCCGTGGAACAGCCCCTCCAGCCACCCCACCAGCTGCGCCTGGGCGATCCGGAGCTCCGATTGAGATGGGTTTTCCTGGTTAAGAGGAATGAAGATGTCCTCGAACTCCTGGCGCAAATCCGGAGATAGGACTTCAGCCAACTCGTCGAGCGATCGGTCGTGCACCTCCAGCAGTCTTTTGCGACCCGCCTCGTCCAGAGGAGCCTGCCGCACCTCCTCCAGCATCGCCCTCGTCATAGACGCGATTCGGATGATCAGCGAGGGGCGGGATACGCCCTCTCTCTGGGCGGATTCTTCGGTGGCGTCCACCACCTCGGGCTCGACTACGTCGGCGGCGGGCTCTTTCTGGTCTTCCATAGGCACAGGATAGGGCCGAGGGGTGAGTTGGCTAGGCGGCCAGTTTTCGGTCAGAGCGAGCCAGTTCAGCGATGTCCTCAGGGGGTAGGGGTCGACTGACGACGAAGCCCTGTATCGCGTCGCACCCGAGTTCCCTGAGGTAGTCGAGCTGCTCCATCGTCTCGACGCCTTCGGCTATCACCGACAGGCGGAGGCTCCGGCCCAGATTCACGATCGCCCGCGAGATGGCTGCATCGTCGGGGTCATGGGTTATCTCGTCGATGAATGATCGATCGATCTTGAGCGTGTCGAGCGGAAAGCGCTTGAGGTAGGAAAGGGATGAGTATCCGGTCCCGAAGTCGTCTATCGAGACCGTCACTCCCATTCTCCGTAGACGGAGCAGCGTCTGGCGGGCACCCTCGATGTCTTCGATCAGAGCGCCCTCGGTGAGCTCGATCTCCATGGTGCGCGATTCCAACTGGTTGTCGCCGATGGATTTCTTCATGAGGTCAACCAGGTCGTCGCTGGCGAACTGGCGAGATGAGATGTTGATCGACACCGGTATGGCGAAACCCAGCTCGTCACGCCACCTGCCGGCCTGGGCGGACGCCTCGACGATTACCCAGCGGTCGATCTCGATGATGAGGTCCGACTCCTCGGCCAGGGGGATGAACCGCCCTGGCGGGATGGTCCCCAAGGTGGGGTGGTCCCACCTGAGCAGCGCCTCTACCCCAACCAGCGAGAGGTCGATGGCGTTGACCTTGGGCTGATAGACGAGCCGCAGTCCGTCGCCGGAATCGATGGTTGTGCGCAGCCCGTCCTTGAGGCGGTGCCGTTCGGAGGTTCTCTCACGAAGCTCCGGAGTGAGGTAGCGATAACGACTTGTGCCGCTGGCCCGAGCCGAGTTGAGCGCCATCGATGCGCCCTGCATGAGCTCCTCGGGTCGCTCCCCGTCGATGGGGAATACAGCGATCCCTGCCAGGGCTCCGATCGATACTTCCAGACCATCGATATCGAAGGGTTCGGAAAGCTTGGCGATGGCCCTGGCAGCGAACTCGCCCGCTTCGGCAACGCGATGCTCCCCGTCGTAGATCACCGCGAACTCATCACCGCTGACTCGGGCCACGGTGTCGCCATCGCGCGCTGTCTTCGCTAAGCGCCTAGCGACTTTCTTCAGCAGAAGGTCGCCGCCGTCGTGTCCAATGCGGGCATTCACCTCTTCGAAGCCAACGAGGTCGATCTGGATGACGCTCACGACACCGCCGTCGATTCGGCTCCTCTGCAGGGCATCATCGAGGCGATCGCGCAAAAGAGACCGGTTGGGGAGACTGGTGAGAGGATCGAACTCTGTCAGGTAGTGCAGCTTGCCTGCGTTGGCGCGATGTTCGCCCTCGAGTTCCTCGTACGACTTGGTGATGCGGGTTGCGGCGGGTCGGAAGATGAATATCGCTTCCACCAGCACGAGGCCAACCAGCCCCGCCACTAGCAGCAGATGGGTTCGTTCCAGGCCGAGAAGCCGATCGTGGGTTCGGGCTAGATACTCCAGCCGCACGGCATCCATTCCGAAGCGGAACAGCTCGGCCCGATCGCCCAGTTCGACCAGCAGCGCGCTGGCTATAGGTCCTTGCTGGCGGGAGGCGTTGCCCAGCAGCCCAGCTGCGCCGACCAGGTCGGCGACGGTGCTGTCCATCGACGCCAGAAGGGCCCTACTGGCCTCGTGAGGAACGGGTTTGGTGCCCAGGGTCGAGTCGCCGTGGATCAGCCTGGAGTGCTGGTTTGCCAGGGTGACGGTCGCCTGATCCATGGCGGCAACTGCTCGCTCGTCGGCGTCGCTGCCTGAGCCGTCGATGAGTGACGCATTGCGGACCACGTCATGGCTCAGCAGTGTCTGGTTGGCGAAAACGATGAGAGATGCCGCGTCGCGCTCTTGCTGGGCAATGGCGCTGAGCATCACCCCGCCGGAGACAACGACCAACACGATGATCGCCAGTAAGCCCGCCAACAATGCAGGCCACAACCGGCGGGAGCCTATGCGGCTTCGCTCTTTACGAGCGCGTTCGGGCATGGTCCTCCTTGACGGTCACGGCTGGGGTCTCTGTGGCTCTATGTATCGGCCATCGCCGCCCTGCCGTTAGGATTTCCCGCTGCGTACCTGTTCCTTCCAAGCAAAGAAGCGTTGGCGGGTCCAGGTGTTAGCTACCGAGGTGGCCGGCAGCCACCCGCGGCGGGCGTTGGCAACGCCCCAATGTGCTCGTGAGAACTCGCGAGGGTGGTGGGCGTCGGTGCTGATGACGAAAGTCACTCCCATCTCTGCGCCCTGGCGGATGACATGGCTGGGAGCGTCCAGGCGGTCGAGGGCCCCGTTGATCTCGATGGCAGTGCCGGTTTCGGCTGCGGCGTTCAGCACCGCATCAAAGTCGAGTTCGATCCCAGGTCGTCGCCCGATCATGCGTCCGGTGAGATGACCGATGACGCTCACGGCCGGGTGACGAATGGCGGCCACCACGCGAGCGGTTTGGACACCACGCTCTAGATCGAAGCTGGAATGGACGCTGGCTACGCACCAGTCGAAACCGGCCAAGAACTTGTCGTCATAGTCCAGGCTGCCGTCGGGGGCGATATTGAGTTCCGAACCATGCAGGAGAGACATATCGGGGAATCGCGCCGCCAAAGTTTCGAGCCGCTTGCGTTGACGAAGCATCTTGTCCCGGGAAACACCATTGATGGTCAGGTTCTCACCGTGATCAGTTATGGCGATGTACTCGAGACTTCGCGCCGCTGCCGCCGCCAGCATTTTGTCGAGACTCGTTCTCCCGTCGCCCGAGAGATTGGTGTGAATATGGAGGTCACCCTTGATGTCGTCGAGCTCCACGGGCTTGGGGAGTCTCTTGGCCAGAGCCGCCTCGATCTCACCGGAGTCCTCGCGCATTTCGGGCGGTACGAAAGCCATGCCAAGCTTGCGGTAGATGGAGGCTTCGGTCTTGGCCGCCACGACTTTGCCTGTCTCGATCTCGGAAAGGGCGTACTCGTTGAGTGTCCACCCTTTGCCCAAGGCCAGTTGACGAAGAGCGATGTTGTGCGCCTTGGATCCTGTGAAGTACAGGATGGCTGCTCCGAATTCTGCCGGGGTGACCACTCGTAGGTCGACCTGAATCCCGCCTGCCATTACCGCAGATTTGGTGTCGCCGTGCGCCAGCACCTCGTCAACGGCCGCCATCGACACGAAACGGTCCATGACTGCCGCGGCGTCCGTTGAGGAGACCAAGATGTCGACGTCCCCGATGGTCTCGCTGAACCGGCGCAAGCTGCCGCAGTACTGGACGGCCGCCACCTTGGGGACCTCCTCCAGCTGGGCCACAATGGAGCGGGCCAGAGGCAGGGCCTGGGCTATCGGCGTACGGCGGTCCTTGCCGTGCAGTCCGAGGCGGGAGATCGCCTTCCCGATCTTCTCTTCGCTCTTGGCTCCCATCCCCGGAAGCTCGCGCACCGCTTGCGCCGCGACGGCCTTGTTCAGTTGGTCCAAGTTCTCAACGCCCAATCGATCGCGCAGCATGGTGATGGTCTTGGGGCCAAGGCCCGGGATCCTTGTCATCTCGACTAGCTCGGGCGGGTACTTCTTCCGCAACTCCTCCAACTTGGAGAAGGTCCCGGTGTCGACGTACTCGCGGATCTTGGCTGCTGTTGAGCCACCGACCCCTTTGAGTTTGGTCAGCTCCTTGGTGTCGAGCTGGGTGATGTCGCCTGTGTAGTCGCTCACTGCCTGCGCCGCGTTCTCATACGCTCGGACTCGAAATGCTTGAGGACTGCCCTCGTCGAGCGTCGCTAACACCACGAGCTCATTGAGGACCCGAGCTACGTCGGCGTTGGTGGCTGCCACCCACGCAATCTAGAGATCGGCTACCTCTGTATCTCAACCATCACGAGGTCACCTGCCGTGGCCACTACCTGTCCGTGTTGAGCAACCTCTTCGAGGGAAAGGGCGCTCGAGTCGAACAGGACGTGCGTTACAGAGCGGCGGGCGATGATCGCCTCGCGAATCGAGTGGCTGGTGCCGGCTTGCAGGAACAGTTCGGTGTCTGCCAGCAACTGTTCGCCATTGCTCAACAATCCATCGAGGGCACTGGACGAAAGAGCGACGACCTTGCCTTCGAACGCCGCCACTGGGTGGGCGAAATCTTGATCCGCCAGAACGACCGAGTTCGCGGCGAGGGGCGCGGTGAGCGTCCTCATCTCCGCAACGACGGGCTCCGTCGACCAGTCGAAGCTGGTGGCGTTGGCAACGGGCCAGATCATGTATCCAGCCAATGTCAGACCCACCAGCGCCACGTTCAACGCAACAGCCGAGCCGGCCGCCCACCATGCCGCTGTCGTTACCCGACGGGAGTGTTCGGTTAGGAGCAAGGCCACCAGGGCGAGGCCCATGAAGTAGCCCGAGAAATGCAGGAATCGGTGACCGAGCGGCAAACTCACGACGTGGTCGATTGCCCAAACGGCGGTGGTAACTGCCAAACCGAGAACGATCAGCGGGTGTTCATGGCGGCGGGCCAACAACCACGCTGCACCGATGCCAAGCAACAGGGGACCCAGCGCAACCGCCATGTGGGTTGGGTCGCGGAACTGTTCCCATACGGGCTCGTTGATTCCCGATCGGCTGGTGACGATTCGCCAGAAGGAGTGCCAGGGCCAGGCCTCGACCAGCAGCAGTGCCGACGTCGCCGCGCCGAGCGTCCCTGCCCGCAACTTCCAGCTCGACTCCTCGGTTAGCGCCGCAATCCCGATCGATATGAGGAGCAAGGCACCGCTAAGGGGATGGGAGGCGAGGATCACAGTGGAGAGAGCGGCCAACGCCGGGTAGGGCCACCACGCGCCAATCTGGGAGCGCATCATGGCGATCGCGAGCGCTATCGCACCCCAAGCCAGGCCGAGGGCCTGAGTCGAAGGGTATGAGGCAACGAAGAGCAGGCCTTTGGCCTGGATCATGCCCGACCAAGGAAGGGCGTTGCCCCACGCGAGCGTGAATACTCCCAGAACCAGAACCGGCGCCCACCTGTGAGCGAAGTAGACGCGGCTGAAGGCATATATGCCGCCAAAGAGGATGATCAGGTTGAGGATGGCGGCCACGCCCATCGCCGTCATCGGTGACAGGTTGAACGCCGCGGCCAAGAGGGTCACGACCAGGTTCGCCGGGACGAACAGAGACGTGGCCTGGCCGCCAGCTATCTGGGGGTGGCCTGGGTGGGCTAGATTCGCGGACCATTCCTTTATGGCAGCAGCGTGAGGCCAGTAGTCGCTGCCGTAGAAGTACGCCCCAAGTGGTGTCTGAAAAGCTGCCCAGCCGATCACCGCGATCATGAACCCCGCCATCGACCAGTAGACGATGCGAGGAGACGAGGCGAGCCTGGTAGATGACAGGTTCACGCTGAACCGCAAAGTACCAGCCTGTGATGCAGGCTTTCGGTCAGTGCATCCGAACCGTGGTTCGCAGCATCCATATCGCCGCCACGTTGAGCGAAGCGGCGGCCACTGCGTTGGCTGACAGACCCCAGGTCTCGAACATGACCGGGCCCGCCAGGGCCCCCACTGCGCGGGCCAGCGACATCGACGCCACCATTAGAGATAGAAAGCCGGCCCGTTGCATAGGCCGGATCTCGGTGCCGAGCGGAATCGATATCACGATGGCGAACTCGAATCCGGCCAGCCCCAATGCCAAAGCGGCGATGCCCAACGCGTAGGAGTCCTGCAGGAATGCGAGCGCGAGAAAGCCTCCCGCCGAGATCATCAGCCCAATGCTCATGGCTCTTCTCTTGCCGATCCGATCGCCGAACGCGAACACGGATCCCTCACCAACGATCTCCGCTAGTCCCACTATGACGGCCGTCCCACCCAGGGCAACCAGGCTTAGACCGAAGGAGTTCTCCAACCAGGCGCCGAATGCGACGAACATCAACTCGGCGGCAATGGTGAACAGGCCCACCACCACCAGGAAACTGACAGCTGCGGCGTCGATATTGATCTTGGTTGGGGCAGTCGACGCATCGGGCTCGTCCCGGTCCAAGACGAACACCATCGCCATCAACCCCACTGCGCCTCCGACGGCGATGGCCCAAAAGGGTGCCCTCCACCCGCCACGGTCGATGAGCCACCCGGCCAGCGGTGCTCCCACCAGCAGGCCACCTGCCCAGGTCATCTCGAGCACCGAGAGGGCGCGCGCCCTCCGTTCGTAGGGGGTGCGGTCGGCGATATATGACTGGGCCGCGATGTCGAACGCAGGCTTGGCGATCCCGAACAAGACGAACCCAACTAGAGCGCCCCAGAACACGCCGGTTGCCGCAGTCACGGACGCCCCCACCACCAACATCAATGCGCCGAAAGCGGCCAGGCGCAAGCGCCTCTCGCCGCGCCCCACCAGGGCCACCACCCCCGGCGCGGCGAGGCCCACCATCCATCTGGCTGAAACGATGATGCCGGCTTGTCCGAGCGACACACCGAGGCCCCTGGCGATGGCGGGCAAGAACGGGTAGACGAATCTCTGCGCAGTGTTGAACACCAAACGCAGCCCGGTGAGGAAGACGATCTGGAGGGCGAGGGGCCGCTTCGGCATCAGCCCGTCAAGCTAACGCTGCCGTTGCGGCGCCGAGCTTGTGAATTTGTGAAGTTCGCGAAGCTAGGTACCTTTTGGTAGTTGTGAAGGGCCAATCATGAAAGGCACCATTCCACGGGCGACGGTCAAGCGCCTGCCTCTCTACCTCCAGGTGCTCGAGGATCTTCCTCCCGCGGAACGAACCGTGTCGTCTGGTCAGCTGGCACGAGCGGCCGGGGTCAAGGCCGCCAACGTGCGCAAGGACCTCTCCTTCCTTGGTTCCAACGGTGTGCGGGGCGTCGGTTACGACGCAGCGCAGCTTCGCAACCAGATCGCCAGAAAGCTGGGCCGGATGGATGCTTGCCCTGTGGCCATCATCGGCGCCGGGAACCTCGGCCAGGCCCTATCCGGATACCCCGGTTTCATCGATCGCGGCTTCGAAGTTGCTGGCTTGTTCGACGTCGACGCCTCCAAGGTGGGAGCCACGTACTACGGCATCGTTGTTGAGTCGGTGGACGGGCTGGAGAAGGCCATCGAGCAGCGGGGGGTTTCGATCGGAATCATCACCACCGTCCCAGCGGCAGCCCAAGATATCGCCGATCGCTTGGCTGCGGCTGGAATACGTTCGATTCTCAACTTCGCAGCGGTGACGCTCGAGGTTCCCGAAGGTGTGGAGGTGCGTCGGGTCGACCTCTCAACCGAGCTCCAGATCCTCAGCTACTACTTGCACGAGAGCGCTTAGTTAGGAGGCCGCTGAGCGACGGCGTCACTCAGCAGGCCCCTCATCGCCGCCTTGATCAGCCGCCTCGAGGCGGTTGAGGGCCACCAAGAACATCGCGAAGAGAATTGCCGAACCGAGCATCAGTGCCAATGACATGATTCGCAGCTGGAAGGCGTTCAGGCCTTCGAACGCTGCGGGGCGCGGACCGCGGGGGACGGTGATGGTGAACAAGAATCCTTGGATGACTCCCCAGCCGGTGAGGGCAGATCCCGCGATGAGGAAACCCAGGCGGGCTCCGAGGTTGGTGTAGAGCACCAGGAACACAGTGCCCATGAACGCACCAAACGCCACGAGCGTGATCCAGACTCCGCGCCAGAATGTGTTGCCCCAGATGAAGCGCTCGTAGATGTCGCCCATGGTGCCGCGGAACGCCGGGATGAATACTGCCACGCTGAACACCGCGGCCACGATGCCGATCCATTCGAGCTTGGTGACGCCTCGCTCGTCTCGCAGCATCACAACCACCTTTCGAATCGGACGATCAATTCGATGTCCTCTCTGCTCAAGGTGAACCCGAAGCCCGGCATCCAGCCGTTGCCGAGGCCGTTGACTCCGTAGAACAGCGCTCGCTCAGATCCCTTGATGATCAAGTCCACGTGGTCCTCGAAATCGGGGAATTGCCGTACCGCCTTGCCACCTCTCAGCGACGGACCCCACGCTCCTGAGCCCGGCTCCTGTTCGAAGGCAGTCCCGGCCGAGTAGCCAGCAGTGTGACAACGAGCGCAGTAAGCGTTGAATAGGCCAACGGCACGGCGTGCCGCCTCGCCGTCGCCGTCGAACGCTTCCGCGGCCAGAGCTCCCATGTCGATGGCGTACTTGCGGTCGGCGACCGCGGCTTCGAAATAGGCAACCCCGTCTTCGGCGCTGGCAATGAAGGCTTCGTTGTTGTCGGCCGCAACCTTCAGGTTGATCATCTCTGCCTGCAGGTCGGTGAAGATCGTGTCCAAGGCGGCAAGGTCGTCGACGGGCTCGGCCCCGGGTTGGCGGGTGCTGAAGGAATCGGTCGGATCGAATGTCACCGCGAACGCTTCCGGATCAATCGCCATGTTGAAGGCGGCGGGCTCGGCATCGATCGCGAAGCGAGAGAGGATGGTGGTCAGTTCGGCTTCTGCCACATCGGTGATCCCGTCGCGGTCACTGTCCGATCCGTCGGATTCACAAGGGCGGCCCACCAACGCGGCGGAATCGTCGGTGCAGGTGCTGGGCTGGGAGAGAAGATCGGTGATCGCCGCCGGCACTGCTTCGACCCGTGAGAACACCGAAGGTATGTTTCGGACGTCAGCCGCTGTCTGCTCCTGGTCGGCCAGAGCCTGAGCTACGGACTCGTCGGCTCGATCCAGCCGGTCGAGAGCCAACGCAACCTTCGTTTCGACCTGACCGAAAGCCTCGTTCTGAGGGATCTGGATCGATCGCAGGTAAAGGATGAGTTGATCGATCTGCTGGCTGGTCATGGACCCCCCGCCTTCCAGGCCGTTGCCCGGCATCGGGGCGCCGGGTCGGCCGAAGATGATCCAGAATCGCACCTCGTCCTCGTCGTAGCGATAGAAGATGTCGTTGAGAGAGGGTGCCGCCCAAATGGTGTCCAGGCCACTGCGGTGTTCGATGCTTGCAGCGCCGCCACCGGTACCTCCGGCGCCATGACACTGAATGCAGAAGAAGGTCTCGAACCAGTGCTCCCCCTCTTCGACGTCCGCCTCGAGCTGCTGCTCGGTGGCCTCCGCCTGGCGGCCCGCCTCGCCCAGGTAGTAGATGGGGAGCAGCAGGGCCAGCGCGGCCACAGACACCAGGGCAGCCAGCAGCACTTTGCTGAGGCGGGCGTTCTCCAGTTCATCGTCGGTGAGGAAGGGCGCCAGATTCTGCGGCGCCGCCTCGGTCTCGCTGGAGCGAGCCCTGCCGCTGTTGATGAGGATCGCAGCCCACGCCAGCAGGGCAAGGACAGCGATACCGACAACGACCGCTCCGAGCCCCATCTAGCCAGCCCTCATGCTGATAAGCAGGACGGCCCCTGCGGGTACTGGGCCGTCTTGGTCTTGCTCCGCGCCGTTTGGATAACAGCGCCCGTGTCGATGATGAGTCGGTTCGAGCCGTTGACCGAAACCACGAAGCGGTCGAGGTTGCGGGGAGCAGGCCCCGCCTGGTACTCGCCGTGAAAGTTGTATTTCGAGCCGTGGCAGGGGCACTCGAAGCCTTG
>JAOTWH010000015.1 GCA_029863035.1 Acidimicrobiia bacterium
GCGAGCCATTTCCATGCCCAACTTCTGTCCCACCCGGTAGCGAGCAACAGGAGAACTCAGCGCCCACTCCAGCCGAGCCACCAGATCGTCGACTCCGTCATAGAGACACGAGCTGTGGAAGTTCTTTGGGATCAGACCGGGATACGAGAGCCGGTTGGGCAGAACCGGGAAGGCCCCGGCGTACATCGCCTCAACCACCGAGATGCCGAAGAACTCCTGCTGCGAGGTGCTAACCACGATGTCCGCCTCGCTCAGCAGTCGGACGTACTCATCATCGGGCGCCCACCCGAACTGGACAACTCGGTCGCCCAATCTCTCCTTGGCCGCCGTGAACTCCTCCGGTTCCTGGCGGAAGTTCTCGCCGCAGATGGCGACCCGGAACTCGGCGTCTCCTAGCCGGTCGAGGGCAGCGAAGAATTCCCCTGGTCCCTTGTCGTGCTCCCACCGATGGTTCCACAAGATGAGGGGCGCACCGCCGGATGCAGCGTTGCGGTTGTCGATCCGTGATAGGTCGATCCCGACCGGAACGACTCGCGACCGCGGCACCACCTCGGCGATGGTGGCCTCATGGGTGTGATCTGGAAACTGCTTGAGGAACCGTGGAAGCTCCTCGAAGAGGATGGTCCGATGGAACTCTGAGTTGAACCACACTTCGTCCGCCACGGTCATCGACAACCAGTTGGTCGTGCCGTATGTCAAGTCGAACTCGTCGCCAGGCGGCACCGGATAGGTGAGCTGGTTCTCGTGCATGTAGAGCACTGTGGCGGGGTCGCCCAGAAAGCGTCGTGCTGCGCCGAGAAAGGCGGGCAGATGCAACATGTCGGAGACCAGAAGCACATCGGGCTCTCCCCATTCGTCAACCACCGCCTTGGTTTCGTCGGCCAGCGTGCGAGTGGAGCCCTGCATCCGCCATCTCCAAAAGCGTGCCTCGTGGCCCACGACCCGAACGTCGTGGCGAGTGAACTTGGCGTAGCCCTCGGCCCACGCTTGATGCGACCCACCCAGGTAGGGCTCGACGATGAGTATCTTCATGAGGAGGCTCCCGACTAGCCCTCGATCTCTCGTCTCCCCGACAGCGCCCTTCCCAAAGTGAGCTCGTCGGCGTAGTCGAGGTCGCCTCCTACCGGAAGACCCGAGGCCAGCCTCGTCACCTTGACGCCGAGCGGCTTCAGCAAGCGAGCCAGATACAGAGCGGTGGCATCCCCCTCGACCGTCGGGTTGGTGGCGGCGATCACCTCGGTTACCGACTCGTCTTCGATGCGGGCCACTAGCTCCTTCATGCGGAGCTGATCTGGTCCAATGCCTTCGATCGGCGAAATGGCGCCGCCCAGTACGTGATAAAGACCTCTGAACTCCTGGGTGCGGTCGACCACAACGATGTCCTGGGGCCGCTCAACAACGCAGATCGACCCCTTGTCGCGCCGCGGATCTCGACAGATGGAGCATTCCTCCTCGCCGGTGACATTGAAGCACCGGCGACACAACGTCACTTTGGCCCGCAGCTCGGTGATGGCGTCCGCCAGCTTCAAAGCGTCGGCTTCTTCAACGAGCAGGAGATGGAAAGCCAGCCGCTGGGCGCTCTTGACCCCCACGCCAGGCAGGCGGGCTAGCTCGTCGATGAGCTTTTGGACGGGGGGTTCGTACATCAGCCCAGCAGGCCGCCGAGATCCCCGCCGAGGCCACCAAGCGCCTGCTGCGCTTCTTGGTTGGCAGCCCTGATCGCCTGGTTGACGGCGGCCACCACCAGGTCACCAACCATCTCGGGATCGTCGGGATCGAGCACCGAGGGATCCAGTGCCACCGACACCACCTCGCCATCCCCTCGCACCACCGCGGTGACAACACCCCCGCCGGCGGTCGCCTCGTACGTCTTGGTGGCCAGCTCCTCTTGAGCCTTTGTCACCTGGGCTTGCATTTGCTGGGCTTGCGCCAACAGGGCGCGCATATCTGGTTGGGGGCCTTTCGCCATAGCCGAATCGTACCGCGCCTCAACGCGAGAAGGCCCCCGCCACAGCGGGGGCCTTCTCCTGGAAGTAGGACGGGAAGCACTTCTGTCTAGGTGACAGTCGCAGAGGACAAAGCTGCGAGCCTCCTGTCCCGGTGGTCCGAGTTGTAGTCGCCACCTTCTTTCCCTATCGGGAGAGCGGCGACCTTTGGGGGTCAACCGCTCAGCGCTCGACCACCTCCGGAGTCCTAGATAAACCAAACATTGCTGGGACCACCTCCTTTCTCCGTGGCGACATGATGCCACAACTCCACGCGTTTGCAAGCCATCGTTCGAAACGGTCTAATCCTGATACAGAAAATGAAAGGAAAACAGATGCGTTTCGGTGCATTCGTTCCCCAGGGCTGGCGCATGGACCTCGTCGGCGTCGCCCCGGAAGAGCACTGGCCAACCATGTTGGCGGTTGCCAGCGAAATCGAAAAGACCGGGTACGAGTCGGCCTGGGTGTATGACCACTTCCATTCCGTCCCCGACCCCACACAGGAGCCTGTCTACGAAGCCTGGACGCTGATGGCGGCATTGGCAGCATCGACCAAGAACATCCGGCTCGGCCAGATGTGCACCTGCAACAGCTACCGGCCTCCCTCCTACATGGCGAAGGTCGCTGCTTCGATCGATGTCATCTCCGGTGGACGCCTGGAGTTCGCCATCGGCGCAGGCTGGTACGAGCACGAGTACCTCGCCTACGGCTATCCCTTCCCATCAGGCGGCACCCGCATCGCCCAGCTCAACGAAGCTGTGCAGATCATCAAGGCCATGTGGGCCGACGAAGAGGCCACGTTCAAGGGAGAGCACTACACCGTGGACGGCGCCATCTGTCAGCCCAAGCCATTGCAGACACCCCATCCCCCGGTGTGGATCGCCGGCGGCGGCGAGAAGAAGACGCTTCGGGTGGTGGCTGAACATGCCGACTACTCGAACTTCGGCGCCGCGCCCGAGCACTTCGAACACAAGTCCAATATCTTGAAGGAACACTGCGAGGCCATCGGTCGCGACTACGCGGACATCGGCCGCACTGCGATCTTCCACACGATCATCGGCAACACCGAGGCCGAGCTAGAGACGAAGGTGGAGCGGGTCGCCAAGGATTCAGGGCGAGATTCCGCTTGGGTCTGGAAGAGCTACTTCATCGGACAACCCGAAAAAGTGATCGAGCGACTGGGCAAGCTGAGGCAGTTGGGCTGCGTCCACGTCCAGGCCTACTTCCCAGATGCGGCGTGGGGCGACGGCCTTCAACACTTCGCCTCCGAGGTGATTCCGGCGCTCAGCTAGCCCGGTCAACAACGAGCTACGGTCGAGGAACTAGTACAGCTTGCCCCATCCGCCCGTGTGGTAACTGAACTCCGGATCTGAGATCACTCCGGCTTCCTTCATGACGGTACGCAGATCGTCGGAGGATGCCAGGGACCGCAGCGAATCGAACGACTCAGCTTGGTGGTAAACGACGGCTGTCGACGGGTCGTCAGTCGATCGGTTTACCGCGTGGCCGATGATTCCTGCTTGGGCCCGCATCTCGTCGGCTCCGTCGTAGCCAGCCAGCCAGGTGTCGAAGTCCTCGACGCGGTGGCTGATGATCATCCCAGGGAGCTCTCGATCCCATACGACCGATTCCCGCACTGGAGTCATCCACATGAACTCGGGTGCGCTGGTAACCCCGGCCTTTCCCATCAGGGCCTTCAACTCGTCGGACCCCGCATAGGCCTTGAACTTGTCCTCGTCCCCCACCGCGAAGAAGATGCTCAAGCTGTTCGGATCAGCTTCGGCACGGTTGATGTGGTGCCCGAGAAAGCCGTTGGAGTGCCGCCCCGATTCGTTCTCATCGAATACTGCTTTCCAGGCGTCGAAGTCGGCGACCTGGTAACTAATTACCACCGCAGCCGGTGGCAACTGAGCGGAATCTGTCATCGCTATACCTCCTAAGTGAGCGGTGGCCCGGCTGTTTGCTCAGCGAGATCGCTCGACGATAGACCCAAGCTACTCGGCTATTTCAGCCGGTGCTGGCCCTGGTATCTCGCTGATCTCGAACAGGTGGCCATCGGGATCGCGGAAGAAGCAGCGGATCTCTTGACCCCAGTCGTAAGGCGGTGTTAGGAACTCTGCGCCGCGTGACTTGAGCGTCTCGTAGGAGGCCTGGCAATCCTGCACTCGAATGGTGAATGAGTGGCTCACGACATCGGGTGTAGCGGGAGGGGCGAAGGTCACGGTTGGCTTGTCCTCCGTCGGTTCGCCACCCGTTACCACCAGCAGCCATGCCTCGTTGAACTTGAAGACCGCAGAGGTGCCCCCGTATTCGCCGGTGAGTTCGGCGCCGAGCACATCGCGGTACCAGGCGACGGACGTCGCGTAATCGCTCACTACCAGGATGTGAGTGAGGGCAATGTCAGGAGTCGGGAACTGAGCGCTCATGGCGGGGGCATCGACTCATAGATGAACGCCTTCACGATCTCACCGGAATCGAGCTTGGCGTCGACCTCGATCCGGCGATAGCCCTCGCCCTCGAAGCGATCGAGACGTTCCCAGTGATCGGAAAGCTGATCCGATTCGAAGAGGTGGATCGGCACTTCGGGGAGCTTGGAATCGACCACAAAGCCGGGGTAACCCTGATACTCACCCCAGGTGTGGGGCCGCACCTCACCGTGGACCCAACCCTTGGACCACCCACCCGTTATGTGCGATTCGAGCACGTGGTTGTTCGACTCACCGGGAGCCAGCGTTCCGTAAACGGCCAGACGGTTGTGAGACATCAACCAGGGCTGGCGACCTGGCGCTCCTTGGCGAAGTCGAGCACCAGATCGGTGAAGGCCATTGGGTCCTCCCAATGAGCCATGTGACCCACCGAGTCCAGCCACTCCAGCTTCGCCCCTGGGATGCCGTCGGCCAATTCCTGGGCGCCTTCGGGGAGCAGGGTCTTGTCCTCCACACCGTGGATCACGAGCGATGGGACGGTGAACTCCTTGAGGCGAGACCTGAGGTCGAACGGCTCAAGCGTTAGCGGAGCGTTGCGGATAGTTTCCGACTCGGTGGCGCCGTGCAGAGCGTTGAGGCCCTTGACGTGCGAGGCCCTTGGGGTTCGGCCGAAGTTGAGCGCCGATAGCAGTGGGCCATGAATGTCGTGAGCGATGAGCCACTCTGCGAAACCAGCCTTGAGTGCCGCTAACTGGGCCCGGTTCTGCGGGATGTCGAAGATCCCTCCGGCCGTAGTGGAGGCAAGGACGATGCCGGCAACCCGTTCGCTGGCGATGTCGGGGTGCTCCAATGCGAACATTTGAGTGGCCATGCCCCCCATGCTGTGCCCAACCACGATCGCATCGCGCAAGTCGAAGTGTTCCAGCACCGAACGCAGGTCTTTTCCGAACTGTTCCATGGACCAGCCGTCGTCGCCCACGCCAGAGCCGCCGTGGCCTCGCATGTCGTAAGCGATGACCTTGTGACCGGCCGCCACCAGCTCTTCGTAGATGGGGGACCAGGCGTCCACCGAGACCATCAGGCCGTGGACCAGAACGATGGGCGAGCCTTTGCCGGCGACAACGGCGCGCAGTGTGGCCCCATCGTGGGTTGGCACCTTGACCATCTCGCCGGGAGGAGTGAAAGGACGCCAGTAGGGATCCTCATCGGGGTTCTGCTCGAGCTTGGCCACCAGCGAACGCTCCACGGCGTAGCCAATGGCGGCGATGCCGCCGATGACGATTCCGGCCTTGAATAGACCCTTGAAGAGACCCATGGCCGCAAGGCTAGTGACGACGCCAATAGGCCACGCCGGGACCCAAATCCGTCCTAACCCTGGAAGTCCTCGTGTATCCGGCTAGGGGTGGGGCCGCGCTGGCCCTGGTACTTGGAGCCCGCCGCCGTCGACCCGTACGGAGCGTCTGCCGGAGTGGACAGCTGATAGAAGCTGATCTGGCCGATCTTCATGTTCGGATAGATGGCGATGGGCAGGTTGGCAACGTTGGACAACTCCAACGTCAAGTGGCCCTCGAATCCGGGATCGACGAAGCCGGCGGTGGAGTGGATGAGCAGGCCGAGACGACCGAGCGACGACTTGCCTTCCAGTCGGGCCACGAGGTCGTTAGCGATGCGCACTACCTCGAGAGTAGACCCGAGCACGAACTCGCCAGGATGAAGCACGAAAGGCTGCTTCTCCTCTGCCTCCACCTCCGTTGTCAGCTCGCTCTGTGGTTCCTTGGGGTCGATGAAGGGGTAGCGGTGGTTCTCAAAGACCCGGAAGTAGCGGTCGACTCGAAGATCGACGCTCGAGGGCTGGATGAACGCGGGATCGAAGGGATCGATGCCGATGCGCCCCGCCTCGATCGCCTCACGGATTGTCCGATCGCTGAAGATCACGGCGGGATGGTAGAGACCTCAGTCCGCGGTTGCTCTACCCACGCCCTCGAGATCCAGCTCGGCGGCGCGAATGCAGCGGACCAAAGCGCCCCGAACGAAGCTGGGCTGGGGCACCGCGGCGCGGCAGCCATCGATAGCGAACTCGCAACGAGGTGCGAACGGACATCCCGGGTCGAGCCACGCGATATCGGGAACATCACCGGGTATCGGCTTAAGGCGACGCCCTCGCCCTGGCAATGACGCCAGCAAACCAGCGGTGTAAGGGTGCCGGGGGGAGTGGAAGATGAGGTCGACCGGGCCCTCCTCCACGATCCGACCGCCATAGACCACCGCCACGCGGTCGGCCAAGCCAGCCACGACGCCCAGGTCGTGGGTGATGAGAAGCAATGCCATGCCCCACCGCTCTCTCAGGTCTCGGATGATCGAGGTGACAGCGCTGGCCACCGTCGGGTCGAGCCCGGACAGTGGCTCATCGGCGATGAGCAGCCGAGGACCCGACAAAAGTGTGGCGGCCAGCATGGCCCGCTGGGCTTCTCCCCGGCTCATCTCGTGAGCAAAGGACCACAGGAATCGGCGTTTCTCGGGAAGCCTCACCTCGCCAAGCGCATCGACAACGCGCTGCTCGATCTCGTCGGGGTCCATGTCGAAGTGCTCGTCGAGTACCTCCCCGGCCTGTTGGCCGAGGAACTCGGTTGGGTCCCACGCACCGATCGGATCCTGGAACAGCACGCCGATACCCAGCCCGACCAGCTTCCGCCACTCGGCGTCGTCCACCGCGCTGAGGTCATGACCTTCGAAGTACGCCTTGCCACCCGTTGCCTTGGTGCCGAATGGCAACAACCCCACTCCCCCCAGAGCGATGAGCGATTTGCCCGAGCCGGATTCGCCAACCAACGCCAGCACCTCACCCTCGTCGACGCTGAAGCTGGCATCCACCACTGCCGGTCGCCACTCTTCGCCCGACTTCACCGCGACATCGAGCGAATCCACCTCGTACAGGGCCATGGTCGGGACCCTACGCCAGTGCCCGGTGTCGTGAGTTCGTACTGATATTGCCTAGGCATCGGCGTGCCTGGCAAGGACGCACAACTAAGGCGCAGTGGTAACTGCGTCGAGGCGGAGGACGCAGTCGGGGGCGTCGAGGGCCGGCAAGATTCTGTGCATGACCTGCGACTCCGGGCACTAGTGACTAGTCCTTTCATGGTTTCTTCCAATGGCAAGAAGAACGAGGCGGCCGTTGCCGATGTAGTTGGTATCGGTCGACCGACAACCAAATGGTCACCAAGACCGAACCGGAGATTCTCTCTTCTCCTCCTCAGAGCAGTCGGTCGCTACAGGAAAGCCCCCCTTCCTCAGGGGGCTTTCCTCTGTTGGGGGTCTGAATCCCGAACGCTCAAGCAGCTACATCGGGACCCATATCGGAGAACAGGGTGAACTCGGGCAGGAACGTCATGTCGACCCTGCCGGTGGCTCCGGAGCGATGTTTGGCAACATCGATCTCGGCTATTCCAAGAGATTCCTGTGCTTCGGGGTGGTAGTACTCGTGCCGGTAGATGAACATGACGACGTCGGCATCCTGCTCGATGGCGCCCGACTCGCGTAGGTCGCCCAGACGGGGCCTCTTGTTCTCGCGCTGCTCCAATGCTCGGTTCAGCTGCGATGCGGCGATGATCGGAACGTGCAGCTCCCGCGCCAAGTTCTTGAGGTTGCGGCTGATGTCGGCGATCTCTTGCTGACGGTTCTCGCCGCGGATCGCCCCGGCGGTCATCAGCTGCAAGTAGTCGACGATTATCAATTCCAGGCCCGATTTGCGCTGTAGTCGGCGGCTCTTGGCTCTGATCTCCGTGACGGTGAGCGAGGCTGAGTCATCGATGAAGATGGGTTTGTTGTATAGCTGGGCGGCGGCGTGGGTCAGCTTGCTCCACTGGTTCTGAGTCAACTCGCCGGTGCGCAACTTCTGGGAATCGACTCGCGCCTGAGCACACAGCAACCTCTGGGCGACTTCCTCACGGCTCATCTCCAGACTGAAAATGGCAACCGGTAGGTCTCGTGCTGCGATGTTGGCGCCCATATTGAGAGCGAGCGTTGTCTTACCCATCGAAGGCCGAGCCGCTATCACGACCAGGTTGGCCGGCTGTAGACCGGCCAGCTTGTGGTCGAGATCCTTGAATCCAGTGGCTAGGCCGGTGATTCCGCTGCCGCGGCCCTGCATCTCCTCCGCCTTCTCCAGGGTGACGCCCAGCAGTGGATCGAGAGGTGACAAGCCTTCGCCCATCCTGCGTTCGGCAACCCGGAAGATGGTCTGCTCTGCTTGATCGAGCACTTCGGCGATGGGGGCTTCGGTCATTACGGCCAACTCTCCCACCGAGGACCCTGCCTTCATCAGGCGACGACGCAGGGCGTGCTCCTCCACCACATTGACGTAGTAGGCGATGTTGGAGGTGGTAGGAACGGAATCCAACAGGTTGGTTAGATAACCAACCCCTCCTATCCGTTCGAGCTGTTCGGAGCGCTGCAGCCGATCGGAAACCGTAATCGCATCGATCGGCTGACTGGCGTCGAACAACGATGCCACCGACTCGAAGATGATCTGATGCGCCGGGGTATAGAAGTCGTCGGCGTGCAGCTTCTCGAGTGCCAGGCCAGCCGCCTCGGAAGACAGCAGGGCTGCGCCCAACACCGACTCCTCTGCCTCGCGGTTGTTAGGCGGAACCTTGGGGGAAGTCCGAGGTTCGTCTATTTGGAGGGTCATCTAAGTCGGAATGATGTCGAGGGAGAGGGGAAACTCCACTTCGGGATGCGGCCGGATGGTGACTTCATGGAGTCCGATCTCCTTGATGTGAGCTGGCAGATCGATGTACTTCTTGTCCAATTCGATGCCGGTGGACTTCTGAACGGCTGCCGCGATGTCTGCTTCGGCGACGGATCCGAAGAGCTTGCCCTCGTCGCTGCTGTTGGCCGACACCACCACCCGGACCTCCCGCAAGGAATCTGCCAAGCCCTCGGCGATCTCCCGGCCTCTTTCGTCTGCCTCGATACGCACTGTGCGTTTCTTTTCGGCCTCGGCCAGGGCTCCGCGCGATGCCTTCACCGCTAATGAGCGCGGAACCAGATAATTGCGGGCGTAACCGGCCGCTACATCCACCACATCGCCGACCTGGCCCAGATCGGAAACGTCCTCGACGAGGATGACCTTCATCGGTCGCGATCTCCCCGGCCACCGCGGTCTCCCCGGCCACCGCGCTCGGGACGGCCTTCGCTGAAGCTGATGTAGGGAAGGAGCGCCATCTCGCGGGCGTTCTTGATCGCACGCGCTACCTCGCGCTGGTGCTGGCCACAGTTGCCGCTGACACGTTGCGCCCGGATCTTGGCGCGATCGGACACGTACTTGCGGAGCAAGGGAATGTCCTTGTAGTCGATGTAGGCGATCTTCTCTTTGCAGAAGTAGCAAACCTTCGGCTTGAAACGCCTTGACCCGGCCGCGTCGCGACGCCGCTTGGGGTTGGCACTTGGTTTTGCTTTCGTCTTACCCACTGTTGGTCCTCCTACCTAACTAGAACGGTGCGTCGTCGCCACCAACACCGGCCGGCGCTGCTGCAGGCACCTGGGGACTCGGCGCCGGTGCGTCGTCGCCGCCGCCCCAGTTGCTTTCGGTCTTGGCGGTTTTGGTGATGGTGGCCGTTGCCCACCGCAGCGATGGCCCAATCTCATCGATGGCCACCTCGACCATCGAACGCTTCTCGCCTTCTTGAGTCTCCCAAGAGCGCTGCTCGAGTCGACCGGTGACGATGACTCGCATGCCCTTCTGAAGGGACTCCGCGGCATTCTCTGCGGCATCCCGCCACAGGGTGCCGCCGAAGAAACTGGTGTCTTCCGTCCATTCGCCGTTCTTCTGATACCGGCGGTTGACGGCGAATCGGACCTTGGCCATGGCGATGCCGGCCGGTGTGAACCGGAGCTCCGGGTCGTCGACGAGGTTTCCGATGAGGGTGACGCTATTAGTGCTCATTCTCGCTATTCCTTGCTCTCTGTCTCTGTTGATTCGCTGAGCCATGTTGACTCGCCGGATTCTGTCGAGTCAACGAGTTCTGCTGACTCGCTGGTTTCTGTCGAGTCAACGAGTTCTGCTGACTCGCTGGTTTCTGCATCGGGCTCAGAGGCCTTGGATACATTGGTAACAGGCGACTGTGACACATTTGGCCGATCGCTCAGATTGACGATCTTGTGTCGTAGTACCTGGTCGGACAGCGATAGACCGCGGTCCAGGGTGGGTATGGCGGTCGGTTCAGCACCAAATTCCATTACAGAATAGAAGCCCTCGGTGAGGTGCTCGATTTCGTAGGCGAAGCGGCGCTTGCCCCAGAATTCGGTTTCCTTCACTTCGGCTCCTTGCGCTTGGAGCGATCCCTGAATCGCTTCCAACGCCGCCCGCACATCGGTCTCTGGTGTATCAGGCCGATGTATCACCATCAGTTCATAGGCTCGCAAGGCCCACACCTCCTTCGGACAGCCGTGTAATCGGCCGGCCCCGCTCGGGGCAGTCGGTTGGGGAAGGACGCGAGTGTACCAACAACTCCTGCACCTGTCGCCGGGTAGGCCACAGGGAGATTTCCCGGACTCAGTTCGGGTCGATGTGGGCGTCGGGACCCAGCGCCGTCACACCGCCGGGGAAGGACTCCACAGCCCACAGGAATGGTGCCACGGAATCGTAACCAGGGCATCCGCTGTCGTCGGGACATGGAGTCATCTCCAAGACATTGAGCAGCGAGCCATCGGATGCGAAGAAGGCGATCTCGAGTGGTTGGGTCACAGCGTTCATAGTGAAGGTGGTGGTGGTCGGCTCGTCGTAAGTGAACAACATGCCATCGACATCGCCCAGCTCAAGGATTCCCCGCAGGCCGTCCCTCCTTTCTTGCGCCGTGTCAGCCACGGCTACCAACCATTCCTCCCCTCCCACGCTGATTATCTCGACCCCGAAGGCGGCCAGGTCGTCTGGGATGAACAGGCCGGCGGTGGAAGTTGAGATAGTCGTCGACGCGAAGGAAGTCTCTACCGATGTGCCCTCAGAAGCGGATGGAGCAGCCATGATGGCCGTGGTAGAGGATCCGCACCCGGCTACCACAAGACCAACGGCTGAGAACGTGGCTAGGACTCGGACGGGCCCTCCTCACGAAGCAGCTCGCTGATCGCCTCCTCTGGCATGTGGTAGGTCTCTTCTTCGGCTGGGAACGCACCGGTTTGGACGTCATCGAAGAAGCGTTCGAGGGCTTTGGACGCCTCGCCGCCTAGATCGGCGTATGCCCTGACGAACTTCGGCGCCGGGCCGTCGCTGAGGCCGAGAATGTCATGCAGCACCAAGACCTGGCCGTCGCAGTGTGGGCCGGCCCCGATGCCGATGGTGGGAGCCGACACCTCCTTGGTAACCAGCTGCGCCAGAGTGGCCGGCACGCCCTCCAACACAATCGAAAAGACGCCTGCGCCGTCGAGCGCCTTGGCATCTTCGATGAGGTCGCGGGCTGCCGCTACCTGTTTCCCTTGCACCTTGTACCCGCCCATGGAGTGAACCGATTGGGGTGTTAAACCGAGATGGCCCATCACCGGAATCTCGGCTGACAACAGCGCCTCGACCATGTCCAAGCGCTTGCGACCGCCTTCCAGCTTCACGGCCCCCGCTCCTCCTTCACGCACCAGGCGCCCAGCGTTGCGAACGGTGTCTTCCGCCGAGAGGTGGTAGCTCATCCACGGCATATCTCCCACCACCAGGGCAGAGGGGCGGGTGCGTGTAACCGCAGCCGTGTGGTGGACCATGTCGTCGATGGTGACCGACAGGGTGTCCTCGTAGCCGAGGACTACGTTGGCGACGGAGTCTCCGACCAAGATGATGTCGGCCCCAGCGCGCTCCGCGATGCGAGCCGTTGGAGCGTCGTAGGCGGTAGTCATCTTGAGCTTGGGTCCGCCCTTGCGAACCTTGACGGCGGGTACGGTGATTGGGTCACGCATTTCGTGAGTCCTCTCTCCCCACCTTGCGGTTGGGGGATATGCCTGCGTGGTTGTGTTCGAGGTACCTCAGCCTCGCCCGCCATTTCGGTCGGCCGTGCCTTGGGAAGCTACAGGTTATCAGCTATCGAATCGGGAATCGCCCGCCCCAACCACAGCCCTCGCTCCGTTATCGTCGGCTCATGGTGCGCAAAGACATCACAATGAGCTCCGACGAGATCGACGCCTTCCTGGCGGCGCCGCGCAATCTGGCGCTGGCCACCCTGGGAGCCGACGGCTTTCCCCATGTGGCCCCCATGTGGTACGTGATGAGAGATGGCGCCATCGTTTTCCGCTCGTTCACCAAGTCGCAGAAGATGGTCAACCTGAAGCGAGATCCGCGTCTAACCGTGCTAGCCGAATCAGGAGATGCCTATTCCGAGCTCAAGGGTGTGATGGTGAAGGGCGAGGCCCATTTCAACGACGACCACGACTTCGTACTCGATTTATACGTGGAGCTTGCCACTCGCTACCCGATGGCAGAGTCGATCGCAGGAAAGGCCGATGAAGAGAGCCTGCGGGCTACTTTCGCCGGATTCGCCGCCAAGAACACCGCCGTGACCGTCATCCCCTACAAGACCATCAGCTGGGATCACACCAAGCTGGGAGCCGCCTACTGATCAGCCCTGGTGGCTCTTGACCTGATCTCGCCCGGCCGCCTTCGCCTCATACATGGCTGCGTCCGCGTTGTCCAACAGGCCCTTCAAGTCGTGGACCCCTGGGCCCATCTCGGCCACGCCGGCACTGATGGTTACCGCCACCGGCCCGCGGCCTGTCTCGATGGGCTCATCGCCAACGGCTACGAGCAAGCGCTCCGCGATCACCATCGCCTGCTCCAACTTCGTCTGCGGTAGGACCGCAGCGAATTCCTCTCCCCCGTACCGTCCCAGAACATCGATATCTCGCACCACCTCGAGACAGCGCGTTGCCACGCCGGCTAGGACCTCGTCGCCCACCACGTGGCCCAGCGTGTCGTTGACCTTCTTGAAGTGATCGAGGTCGAACAGGATCGCCGACAATGGCGTGCGGAAGCGAATGGCTTGGGCGAACTCGCGCTCGCCCAATTCGAACAGATGACGCCGCGAATGGAGGCTGGTTAGGTCGTCGGTTACCGCCAGTCGCTGCACCTCCTGGAACAGCCTGGTGTTCTCGAGAGCAACAGACGATTGGGCCGCCAGCGTCGTCAAGAGTTCCAGTTGGTGGTTGGTGAAATCATCGTGCCAGCCGGTGTGGCCGGCCGCCAGCAGTCCGAGGATCGAGTCGTGGACCTTGAGCGGGACCGAAACGATAGGACCGGGCTGAGCGGTGCGGTCCGGGTCGGCGGAGATCATGGTCGCCTCTCGGGTGCTTATCACCGAGCCCAGCGGACCTTCTGACAGCTCGTCGAACGAGCCGATCTTCTCTATCGAACCCGCCACCGACTGGTCTGTGATCAAGCGGTGGTCGACGTCGAATGTTGCCATCACCACGTAGTGGGCGGCCAGCGCTTCCAACGCGCCTTCCGCCACGGCGTCGAGCATGTCCGAAGGCCCTTCGGCGTCGATGAGACGCTGCGAGACACGGTACATCACCTCGGTCTCGCGAAGACTCGATTGGGTCGATGCCAAGAGCTGAGCATTCTCGATGGCCACCGCCGTCTGGCTGGCCATGGCGACCACCAGGTCGATGTCCGCCTCGGTGAACATGGGTCGAGTGTCGGGGCGCAATGCGGTGAGCGTGCCAAGAATTCGCTCGCCCGAGCGCAACGGCGCCACCAGTTGCGGTCCGCCCCCCCGTGCTCTGCGCCTCTCCTGAATATGCGGCTCCTGGCGATCATCGTCGTCGATGCCGTTCGAGATCGCCACGCGACGCTCGCGCATCACCCAGCCGGTGAGCCCTGCCATGATGTCGTCGAAATCCGCCGGCGGCTCCTCGCCCAAGCCGGCGATGACATGATGCTTGATGCGATGAGCCTTCTCGTCCATCACAACGAGGTAAACGCGATCTGCGTCGACTGCAGCCGCCACGCCTTCGACGACCGACTCCAGCACTTCCGTGAGGTCTTCGGCGGCGATCACCGCATTGGCGGCCCAAGCCAACGCCTCCGAGCGCTCCCGAGCCGACTGGGTCTCCACAAGCATCCGGGACTGAGTGGACGCCACCGAGGCCCTGGAGGCAAGCACCCGAAGGAACTCGACGTCGTCGTCGCTGTAGTCGCGCGCCTTGGCGTCCATGGCGTAGAGCACTCCGATGGTGCGCCCTTCGGCCTCAACCGGCACGCCGATGTAGCTCTCGTAGCCGGCTTTGATCATCTTGTCTCGGTCCCCGAAAAGCGATTCCGACGGATTGCGGACCACCACGGGCTGCTGGGTCTCAACGATGCGACGCGTTACGCCATCTGGGCGGAAACTGACTTCGTCGACCGCGCCAGGGACGGTGGTCGCGGCCAGCTCGAACTCCTCCTCGAAGGCGTTCCACAGCACCAGCGATGACCCCGCCGAGGCTGGCAGCAGTTCGGTTGTCAGCTCCGTGACGCGGGCGAACACGTCCGTATCGGAACGGTCCGCCGTCAGCTCGATTCGAGCTAGTGCAGCAAGGCGCTCCAGACGCGTGTCTTCTTGGATGGGCGCGGTCATAATGGCAAACTCTCGGTTCCTCCATACTGCATCGGGATAAACCTGGCGTTCTTGACTCTTTCCCTGCGCAAGTCAGAGAGCTCGATTTGGACCTTCTATAGCGAAACGCTATATATCGGTTCGCTATATATCGGTTCGCTATATATCGGTTCGCTATAGAGAGAGTTGGAGGAACCTTGCTCGACCTTGCCATATTGGGGTTACTCCGTGAGGAGGCGCTCCACGGTTACGAGCTGAGAAGGCAATTGTCCGATTTCGGATTCTGGAGCGTTTCGTTCGGATCGCTCTACCCGGCGATGCGCCGGCTGGAGAAGCTCGGATACATCGAAACCGATGATCAAACGGGTCGCCGTAAGGAATATCACCTAACGCCCGAGGGCAAGGCGCAGCTACAGGAGATGCTGGAGGACGACAGCACGGTGAAGGACGATGAAAGATCGTTCAACCTCCGCTTGGCCTTCTTCCGCTACATGGAGCCAGAGTCGCGCCTCGGCGTGCTGGAAAGGCGTCGTGGCCACCTGGTGGACCGCATGGCATCGAGTAGAGCCTCGATGAAGCAACGGGCCGCCAGGACCAAGCAGAAGATGGACCGCTACACCCTGGCTCTCATGGAGCACGGCATCGAGTCCGCCCAGGCTGACATCGCTTGGCTGGACGATTTGATCGAGACGGAGAGGGCACTCACCCCCAAGAAGGAGCGAGCGCGCTCACGCAAAGCGCGCTCTCGGGCAGAAAGACTTATCGCAGAGTGAACAGGAGAGAACAGATGGACAAAGTCAAGGTCGCGATCGTCGGCCTGGGCAACTGCGCCAACTCCCTAATACAGGGAGTGGAGTATTACCGGGAGGCCGACGCTTCAGAGCGAGTTCCCGGACTCATGCACGTTGACCTGGGCGGCTACCACATCAGCGACATCGAGATCGTTGGGGCGTTCGACGTGGACGCCGAGAAGGTTGGCCAGGATCTCGCCAAGGCGATGTGGGCCAGCCACAACAACACGATCCGCTTCGCCGAGGTAGCCGACACCGGCATCGATGTACTGCGAGGACCCACCCTGGACGGTCTCGGTATGTACTACAAGGACATCGTTGAGGAGTCGGCCGAAAAGCCGGTAGATGTGGCGGCGGCGTTGCGTAGGAGCGACGCCGATGTCCTGGTGAGCTACCTGCCGGTGGGCTCGGAGTCGGCGGCGCGCTTCTACGCAGACGCCGCGCTCGAAGCTGGGGTTGCCTTCGTCAACTGCATGCCAGCCTTCATCGCCTCAGATCCCAGCTGGGCAAGGCGCTTCCGTGACAAGGGCGTGCCCATCATCGGCGACGATATCAAGTCCCAAGTTGGCGCCACCATCATCCACCGCACCCTGGCAAGGCTCTTCGAAGCCCGCGGCGTCGAGCTGGAGCGGACCTACCAGCTCAACTTCGGCGGGAACATGGACTTCCGCAACATGTTGGAGCGGGAACGGCTGGTATCGAAGAAGATCTCCAAGACGCAGTCGGTGACATCGCAGATCGATCCCATCGCCTCAGATGACATCCACATCGGGCCTTCGGACCACGTGCCATGGCTCACCGATCGCAAGTGGGCCTACATCCGACTTGAGGGAAAATCATTCGGCGATGTCCCGCTGAACGCCGAACTCAAGCTCGAAGTGTGGGACTCCCCCAACTCGGCAGGCGTCGTCATCGATGCGGTGCGGTGCGCCAAGTTGGCCCGAGACCGCGGCATAGGTGGACCGCTACTGGCGCCCTCTTCGTACTTCATGAAGAGCCCGCCGGTGCAGTACACAGACAACGAGGCGTTCGACAATGTGGAAGCCTTCATCAGCGACGAGGACTCCACGCTGGTCGATCTTCAGGAGTACCTGACCTAACTCCCCATCACTCTGCGACGAAGGGCCCCCTCACGGGGTCCTTCCATTTGAGGCAGCTAGGCGGCGATGGCTCGCTGCTGGCCCCACTCTCGCAGCGCGGCAACGTCCTCGGCCCGGGAGATGGAAAGTGGCACCGTGCTCCCCAGCTCGACGACGATCTCCTCTGTCGAAAGCTCCTTGCCTCCGGCCAAGGCCCGGTAGAGAGCACCCACGACCGCCGCCTCGATCTCGGCTCCCGAGTAACCCCGTGATGCTTCGGCCAACGAAGTCAGGTCGAAGCCGGCGGGGTCGTGCTCTCGCTTGGTGAGCTGAATCGCGAAGATGTCGCGCCGCGCCACTGCGTCCGGTAGATCGATGAAGAACAGCTCGTCGAACCTGCCCTTTCGCAGCAGCTCTGGAGGCAAGGAGGTCACGTCATTCGCCGTGGCGACCAGGAACACATCGTCCGACCGATCCTGCATCCATCTGAGGAACGAGCCAAGGAGCCGCTCGCTGACACCGCCATCGGCCCGGCCTCCCGAGGCGAATCCCTTCTCGATCTCGTCGATCCAAAGCACCACAGGTGCCATGGCGTCGACCGTCGAAAGGGCCGTAGCCAACCGCTGCTCCGACTCGCCGATGTACGAGCCGTAGAGCCGCGCCGGGTCGAGCAGAACCAGGGGCTGTTCCCAGGTGCGAGCCAGGGTCTTGGCCACGAGCGACTTCCCACACCCCGGTATGCCCGTCAGCAGGATGCCGCGAAGCGGGTCGAGGCCGGCCCCGCCCGTCGCCAGAGCCGACTGGCGACGCTGCAGCCATTCCTTGATGCCGTCCAGACCACCGATCTGATCGAGGCTGCCCACCTCGGCTTCGACGAGTTCCAACACGCCATCGACATTGAGCAGCTCTGCCTTTGCGGCGCGTACCCCAGCGAGATCGGTGCCGTCGAGACCGCCGGTCTCGAACGCCGCCCGCTGGATGAGGCGTTCCGCGTCGCTGATGGACAGTCCCCGCAGTGTGGCGGCCAGCGCGGTGACCTCGCCATCGTTGAGTTCAACCGGAAGACCTCGGCCACTCAGATCGAACATGGTGCGACGCACCAAACGCTCCAGCTCATCTTCCGACGGTGGCTTCAGCGCCCAGGGAACGGCCAGGCCCTGAAGCTCCGCAGGCACCTTGCGGGAGGGACCTGTGAGGACCAGGGTCTGGCCCTTCTTGGCACCCTGTGCGATCTCTTTGGCGTGACGGACCACGACCGGATCGTTGAGGGCGGTATGGGCATCGGCGAACACGAACACACCGGGGATGGTGAGGGTGGCAACCCAATCGAGTGCCCGCCGCGGGTCGGCGGTGCGGTACTGAGGATCGAAGCCGTCCTTGGCGAGGCCTCGGGTGCTGGACCAGGTCCACACCGGGATGTCGAGCTCGGCTGCGACACGGCGCACGATGCTCAAGAAACGCTGTTCATCCTTTGTCTCGGCCAAGATGAGGGGATACTCGGAGGCCAGCAGGACGCGTAGATCTGCCGTGTTGTCCACGTTGCTATATCGGCCGAGTCCGGCTGCAGGTGAGGAATACCGCCCCAGAGGCTGAGGGCCGTGCCGCTCGAAGCTCGCGAGCGGGCGCGCCTTACGACAGCTCCCGCACCCAGGCGATGTCTTCGGCTTGGCCTTCGCTCGGTGTCTCGACAACGATCGGGGATCCGGCCCCTTCAACGACTTCAGCCAACAGCTCCAGCGGAATCTCGCCTTGTCCGAGATTGGTGTGGCGATCCCGTCCGCTGCCGTGGGGGTCACGTGAGTCGTTGCAATGGACGAGATCGACCTTGCCGGTGACGGCGACCAATCGCTCCACTACCGTCTCCAGGTCCTCTCCAGCCGACCAGGCATGGCAGGTGTCGAGACAGACCCCAACACCCATGTCGCCGATCTCTTCCCACAGGAGTCCATAGCCATCGATCTCCCTTGCGATGGCGTTGCCTCCCCCGGCGGTGTTCTCGATCAGGATGGGCAGCTTGGTATCGAGCGGCTCCAAGGCCTTGCGCCACCGTTCTGCCGCCACGTCAGGTCCCTCGTCGTCACCGATATGGCCACCGTGAACGATGATGCCCGCGGCACCGATCTCCTCCGCCGAGGCAACCGTGTGGGCGATGATCTTGCGGCTCGGGATCCTGATCCGGTTGTTGGGAGACCCGACGTTGATGAGATACGGGGCGTGGACATAGATGGGGAGGTCGGCCGCGGCCAGCGCGTCGGCGTCGACGCGCCGCGGCGCCGGCTTCCAGGATTGCGGATCGCCCAAGAAGATCTGCACCAGATCGGCTTGTAGCGCAGCCCCCTCCGCCAGCGGATCGTCTCCGCGGATGTGAGCGCCGACCTTCACGACCGGGTTGGTCCGCCGTGTGTCTCCCCATCGGTTTCGAGGTCCGACTCCGCAGTCACATTGGGACCATCCTGGGGCCAGGGCCCGAGCTCTCTGAAGCGGTCGAGCAGCAGCTTGAGCCGGCCGGCAACTTCTTGAACGCTTGGAGTCCAATCGTCGGCCAAAACAGTCAACTCTCTCCCCTCCAACGATGCTCCGTAGAGGCGAGCGGGAATCTGGGTATGTGGCTCCAGCTGAATGGTTAGAGCATGATGAGGACCTAGCTCGTCCTCAATGGTGCGGGAGCGGACCGCGCTAACGGTCGACCACGCCAGCTCCCACGGCGGCTGACGGGACGATCCCAGTCGCACAGCCATACCCGAGCTGTCTGCCGTCACAACAGAGTGATCGCGCCAGATCTCAGGGAGCGCCCATGCCAACAACGCCCCACCTCCCACGATCAGGAAGACTCCCCAAACGACGTCTCCCCGTCGCTCGCTCTTGCCTTGGTTGGTGTAAGCATCACCCTCGTCGGTGCGTTCTGGTTCGCTGAAGGCCCTATAGGTGACCATGAGGTCGATGGCCGCAACCAAAGCGAGAATGGCGAAAGCAGCCGCCAGGAACGGCGTGATGATCCTTCGCTTGACTTCGACCTGCACAATCGCCTCAAGTTTTACCTGTCAGAGGCCGATGACAATACTTGTGCCCCCGATTGGGGGCATACCCAAGTTAAGTTTTCGGAAGCCGCCGCTAAGGCGGCTTCCGGGCTTTCCGGGGCAAAAACCACCTCTGACCTGGGGCTTTGCTGAACGCGAGAAATACCAGAAATAGCTTCAGTTGAGACGGGTTCTCACCGATATAGACCAAGACGGAATCCTTCCTCCCGTCTTCGCCCGTACCGAACGGCCGCCGCAAGGCGGCCTTCGGTCTTTCTGGGTGCTCGAGAAATACCAGAAATCGCTTCAGTTGAGACGGGTTCTCACCGATATAGACCAAGACGGAATCCTTCCTCCCGTCTTCGCCCGTACCGAACGGCCGCCGCAAGGCGGCCTTCGGTCTTTCTGGGACCATATAGG
>JAOTWH010000168.1 GCA_029863035.1 Acidimicrobiia bacterium
GCCCTGCGGGCGGCGCTCTGCCACCTGGTCGGGGGTTCGAATCCCTCCGGGCGTGCCACTCAATCGTCTTCGCGCCGGTCGCACCGTTTCGAGTCCTGCTCGGCCTCGAAACGTTGCTCTTCGGTGGCGCCCGCGGCCGCTGCGGTGCTCCAGCCACCCCCGCATGCTGTGGAAGGACGGCTGTCAGTATCCCGAGGCCGGGTTGTGGCACTGGGTGCAATTCACCGTTTGCCAGACGCCGCCGATCTCGGCCGGATGTTCGAACTCCAGGCCACCGAGGTCGTCGCCAAGGTCGCGGACGTCCTCGTTCGGACCCTGGGCGACGATGCTGTGGCAGCTCTCGCAGTCACGGGAGATCTGCTGGCCGGTGTCTGTTTGCAAGTCGGTGGAGTGGCACCGAAAGCACCCGTCGTTGACGAAGTGGCTGAGGTTGTTGATGCGGGCCCGGTAATCGGTCTTCTGCTCCGGGAAGAAGTTGTTGACGTAGACCCTCTGCAGGGCAGCGGTCGCCTGGGCGATCTCGTCTGCAAGCTCGTCCGTCCGCTCGGGATATTCGGCTGCGTAGAAGTCCGCCAATCCGGAGGCCATCGATGCGCTTCCTTCGTCTTGGGTCTCGTAGTCGGCGTTGAGCAGTTCGAGGCCGATACTGCGGATGAATGGCAGGTCCTTCGAGATATTGCCCTTGGCGATCTCGAGGTTCATCGCTGTGGCGGGAGGCTGGAACGAATGGCTCGGCCGATTGTGACAGTCCATGCAGTCGAAGAGGCGAACCTCGGTGTCGGAGTCGTCGGGATCGGGGATGTCGGCATCGGGATCCGAGAAGGTGGTCACTTCGCCGGTCTCGGTGTTGGTCACCCTCACCCACGGGATCTCTTGCCGCTGCTCGTCGGTGGCTATGTACTCGACATCGTTTGCGCTGAGCATGTGCCAGTGGATCCCCTCGAGTTCGCCGGTACGGGGGTTGCCACCACCGACGTTGACCAGGAGGCTGATTGTCCACGGCGAGTTAGCCTCGTCGGTTCGGTAGTAGGTCCGGTTGGTCAGCTTCTGGCCGAAGAATTGCTCTGGCCAATGGCATCCCTCACAGGTCTGCTGGGCGGGCCGCAGGCTCTCGACCGGGGTTTCTATTGGCCGGTCGTAGCTATTGGTGAGCGTTGCCACGACCTGGCGGATGCCATCGACCTTCGACTTGACCCAGAACGATCCGCCGGGCCCGATGTGGCAGTCGACACATGCGACCCGCGCATGCGGACCGTTGGCGTACGTCACGTTCTGCGGATCCATGACGTGGCACGATTCACCGCAGAACGCCACCGAGTCCGTCGCTTCGTAGGCCTTGAAGCCGCTCCAGCCCACCACGGCCACGAACAGGCCGGTGAGGCCCAGGAAGATCCACAGGTTGCGCATGTAGGTCGGATCGGAGGGCTCGACCCGCAGCACGAAGCGAACTTGCTCGCCGCGCCGCCGCGCTGCTCGGACCTGTATGCGGGCCGCGATGAGAAAGAGGATGACGCCCACGATGAAAATGGCAGGGGCAGCCACGAACGTAATGAGCGATCGGTAGGGGTTCTCATCCTTGGCGGCGATGTCGACGGCCGACAGCACGACGAAGGCGAACGCGCCGGTGGCGATCAAAGCTCCGCCGACAGCGGCTAGCGGGTGCCGGTAGAGCGAGCGTCTTTTCCGCTCGTCCTTCCCTATCGGAGTGCCGTCGGCAGGCTCACCGTCATTGGGAACATCGTTCTCCATATCGCTCACCAGACCTCACTTCTGTGCGACCGTAACGCCCATCCAGGGGCAGGGTTAGGGCTGAAATGCTCCTTGCCAGGGAGCGTTGCTGTGGCCGGGGCCACCAACCGCGGCGGTGCGCGGCGACAACCATCAGCCCTCGGCTGCACCGGCATCGATCCACTCCTTCAGCAGCACCACCTCCTCCGCCGATAGAAGCGCCGGATGGTCCCCTGCCTCCATGATCTGCACGATTGTGCTGGCGGCGGCATCGCCCGGCACCACGCCCGCCCCGCGGCCTCCTCCCGCGAGCGCCGTGTCGTATGACGACAGGTCGAGACCACTCGTCTGCACGGCGCTGCCATGACATGCCGTGCACCTCGGGTCGAAGAAAGCCGCCACCACTCCGTCCCAGGTATCACCGGCGGCAGCAACGGTGGTGGCCGTCGTTCCGTCGGTTGTGGTCGTCGCCGGCGTGGTCGCCGTAGTCGTCGGGGCCGCCGCAGTCGTCGGGGGCGTCGGGGCCGCCGTAGTCCCCATGCCGGGTGGCAGTGTCTCCACCGGCGCGAACGCTTCGACCTGCTCTTGTGGCTCGATCGTTTCGATGGATGTTTCCTCGAAGGTCACGAACAAGTAGACGCCGGCCAACAGCACCACCGAGAGGACTCCGTAGGCGGGGCCGAACCGCATGAGGCGACGTCGGCGTTCTTCGGCAGTCGGCAATGGGTGCTCACCAGCATCGATCGAGGCCAGCTCCAGCGGGTGGTATTCAGCCATTTCGTGACGCGACAGATTGCCGGTCACCATGCTCTTGTTGAAGTGCCGGATGTGCACGTGGTAGCTGTGCCAGACGATGATCGCCAGCACGGCCAGGGCTGCCTCACCTCCGTGAACCACTTTCGCCGTGGGCACCAGCTGCCCGGGGAGGATCGCTGTCGTGGCGATGGGATTCCACAGCAGGAACCCCGTGGTCACCATGATCACGGTTCCCCACACGAACGACCAGTACTCCACCTTCTCCTCCCAGGTGAAGCGGCCCTGGGAAGGAGGCTCATCGGCGCGGCCGAAGGTGTATTTGATCGACGCAACAAGGGCCCTGGCGTCGACGGCTCCGGGAAGCATCGATCGCGGCCGGTCCAGGACGAATCTGCGGTAGAAAGCAGAGCCGAGGTGGTAGACCACCGCGACCATCAGGATGGTGGCAACGACCCGATGGATATCGCGCACCATCTCTATGCCGCCGAGCGCATCGATGAGTCTTTCTGACGGCCACGCGCCGTCGTAACGCTGGATGAGGCCGGTCACCGCCAGGACGACGAACACGATCATCTGCACCCAGTGCTCGACCCGATCGGACACGGAGAAGCGGCGGATGTCGCCCCTCATCGCGGTCATGCCGGCACGGTCCGGGTAGACCGCCGCTTCCTCACCCACCCGACGATCACGTAGAGCAACATCCCCCCGATAATCAGCGGGATGATTATCCGGTAGAACCAGCCAGCAAGCCACACCAGCCCCGCCTTGTCTGGCTCCGGCGAGTAGTGGCTCAGCCAGGCGGCAGAGAAGTTCTCGGTGGCGTCGGGATGGCACCGCTGGCACGTCTGGAGGAGGTTCGCCTGGAAGACGGTGCCGTCGGGGTCGTCGGTTTTCTTGATGGCATGGACACCGTGACAGTCGATGCACACCGGCTTGTTGGTCTCCTGGTCGGGTGCCAGTTTCTCGAACAGGATCACCGTTGACCCGTGAAAGTCGGCCACGTAGGAGTCGAGGACGTTGGTGCTGAGGCCGTAGGGCTCCATCAGGTCCTCGTCGTTGTGGCAGTCGGCACAGATCTGCGGCGAGAAGAGATGGAAGGGAGATTCGGTGGGCCCCTCGACGGTATGCACTCCGTGGCAGTCGGTGCAGGTGGGGACATCCCGGTTCTCGGCGTTTAGAGCCTCACCGTGGACGCTCTGTTCGTAGAGCTGGTAGATCTCGGAGTGGCATTGGCTGCAGGTGAGCGGAACCTCGGGGCTGTGCGCCACCGGCTTGGCGGTGTCGTGGGAGCCGTGGCAGTCGGTGCACACCGCAGCCTCTTTGACGCCTCGTTCTAACGCAGCGGTATGAACGTTGTCGGCAGCCTCGGTGTACTCGTCGAGGTGGCAGCCCAGGCAGGAATCGGCTCGCTCGATCGCGAACGCCCTGGTGTCGGCCGATGTGATTGGTTCGTGAGGGAATGGCGTGATGTCGGTGTGACACAGGACACAGGGGATGTCGAAGGAGCCGTGCACCGAGGTCTCGAAAGCCTCGATATCGAAGGAGAGGTCGAGAACTTCGCCGCCGGGAAGGGTGGTCTGCATGCCCGGCTGCGCGTGGCAACCCAGGCAGTACTCGTTGTCGAAGCGCAGGTCGTCCTGGGCTTCTTCTTGAGCAGACGCCGCTCCTCCTCCCCACCAGACCCCGAGCAGGAGGCCGACGGCGATGGCGGCCGCCAATGCCGTGAGTGAGGCGTTTGGCTGCCGCGCTGATCCGTCCGCAGTGCCGATGGGACTTTGCTCGCAAACATCGCGTGCGCCTGTCACGTATCGAACGTACTTGCCGCTGTTGAGCCTGGTTAGGGCCGGGAGGCCTTATCGAGTCGGGACCCGCCGACCAACGCTTCTGGGTGAGCATCCACGAGCACGACACGAATCGGCCATGCGCCGGACGACCTCATGGCGCCACGAGAGCGACGCCAGTTCCGTCACGCTCTCGCCAAGACCAACTCAACCTCGGTAACGCTGGCATCAGAAATCGAAGGGTGCTAGTTCTCCGTTGTTTTGGATCAGTACGACCGGCTGAGACTCCCACGTCTCCGGATCGCCGCCCATTCCCGCGGAATCCGCAGGCATCCCCGGCAGGGCCAATCCAACCGCGTCGGGGCGCTCATCGAGGAGCCGGAGAATGGCACCGGCTGGCACGTGCCCTTCGATCACGTAGCCATCGACCAGAGCCGTGTGGCACGACGCGGCGCCCTCCGGAACACCATGTTCCGCTTTGAATGCAGCCAACTGCGAATCCTCATAGGTATCGACGCCGGCTCCGAGATCTTGCAGGTACCCGACCCACCCTGAGCAGCACCCTCAG
>JAOTWH010000169.1 GCA_029863035.1 Acidimicrobiia bacterium
TCAAGGCCGACCAGGTCGATCCGGCCGTCCGGCTCCGACTCGGCGGCCAGGTGGTGCCGGGGTCGGTGGAAGCCACGGCCGGAGAGGTCAGCTTTGAGGTCACCGACGGCGTCGAAACCGTGCTCGTCCACCACGACGGAGCCCCCCAGCAGCTGTTCCAGGAAGGCATCGGGGTGGTGGTCGAAGGGAGCTGGAGCGATGGAGCTTTTCACTCCGACACCATGATCATTCGCCACGACGAGCAGTACCGCAGCGAGGACGAAGAGGTGTACGAGATTCCTCCGGTGGGCGGCTAAGCCCCTGTTCGCCGCGATTGGGTCTGCCGGTGTAAACGCCACTTGCGAAGTAGAAAGGGCGTATGGAGCTGCTTCCGGTCGAACAGGACCCTTTCAACGCTGAGACGCCGCTGGCCGCGTTGGACGCGGCCGTAACACCAAATGATCTCTTCTATGTGCGCAATCACTTCGCCGTCCCTTCGGCGCAGGAGGCTTTGTGGCGACTGCAGGTGGCCGGTGACACCCGCCAGGAGCTCTCGTTGGACGATCTGAAGCGGTTTCCCTTTGAGGAAGTTGCGGTCACCCTGGAGTGCGCCGGCAACGGGCGTGAACTGATGGACCCAACCCCGGAGGGAACACCTTGGAGATGGGGGGCAGTTGCCACAGCTCGATTCGGAGGGACGCCGCTGTCCGATCTCCTAACCAGTGTTGGCGTACCCGGAGATGGCGTCGAGGTCGTGGCGACGGGAGCCGACTCCGGAGAGGTGGATGGCTCTATCGAGCAGTACTCGTTCAGCGTCCCGCTTGATATCGCCATGAGTGACGGAGCGATCGTTGCCTGGAGAATGAACGGTGACCCCCTGCCACCAGACCATGGCTTCCCTCTGCGGTTGGTGGTGGGAGGGAGCTACGGAATGGCGTCGGTCAAGTGGTTGACATCGCTGGCGATAACGGCCAAGCCGTTCGCCGGCCACTTCGTTGGCCGTTACCGCTACGAGGACGATTCGGCGGGGCGCTCCGGGCCAGTGGGCCCGATCCTGGTGAGGTCATTGATGGCTCGGCCAGCAGAGGGTGATCGGGTCAGCGGGGAAGTCGAGCTCACAGGCAGCGCTTGGTCGGGGCTCGGCGCCATCGTCAGCGTTGAGGTCAGCACCGACGGCGGAGACAGCTGGGCTGAGGCAGAACTTCAAGAGGCCGAGTCTCGGTACGCCGCCACGATTTGGACCTTCCGTTGGTCCGCTCCGGGTCCTGGTAGCTACGAGCTGGTGTGCAGAGCGACCGACGCTGCGGGCAACACCCAACCAGCGCTCTCAACATGGAACTCGCTGGGATACGGCAACAATCACTACCACAGTGTCTCGGTGGAGGTCACCGACTAGCCGTCGCTAGGACCGGGTCACAACGGCCGCCTCGATGTCCGCCCAGGTGACCGCCAGGGCGGTGGAATCACGTCGCAGGGCAACCAGCGCCGCTTCTCGCAGCAGGCCGGTGAGATCGGCGAATGAAAGGCCCTCTGTCACCTCCACTAGCCGATCCATTTCGACGTCGTCGGCGAAGGGGACGTCGGATATCTCTAGCAGCGCCCGGCGCGCCTCGGGCGCAGGCAAGCCCAGTTCTATGTGAGCCTCGAACCGCCCGGCCCTCAGCAGGGCAGGGTCGATCAGGTCCATTCTGTTGGTAGCCCCGATAACGACGATGTCGCCGCGATCTGACACTCCATCGAGTTCGGTCAGCAACGCCGCCACAACAGAGTCGTTGACCGTGGTGCTGCTTCGGCCGCGGACTGGAGCAAGCGCGTCTACTTCGTCGAAGAACAAGATGGCTGGCGCTGCGGCTCGGGCCCGTGCGAACACCTCCCGCACACCGCGCTCCGATTCACCGACGAACTTGTCCAGCAATTCGGCGCCCTTGACCGCGAAGAAGGCAGCACCCGATTCGTTGGCCAAAGCTCGAGTGACGAAGGTCTTCCCGGTCCCTGGCGGGCCGTATAGCAGGAGCCCGCGGGGCGGCTCGATTCCGAGCCGGGCGAAGCGCTCGGGCTCGGTTATGGGCCAGATAACGGCCTCGGTCAGTCGCTGCTTGACGTCTTCGAGATTGGCGACGCGTTCGAATCCATAGGAGGGAACCTCGCCTAGTTGCGCCGTCCCAAGCGATGGGGTGGTGGTGCGCAGGGCTTCCACCATCATGTCGAACGACACGGCTCCGCCGGACCGGGCCACCATCGCCGAGGCGTGCACGATGGCGGCCATGATGTCGGCGCCCGAGAAGCCGGCCGATCTGGCCGCCAGCTGGTCGTAGTCGAGCACATCGGTTGGGACCCGGGCCAGTCCTGCCTGCAACAGCAGGCGTCTCCGGTCGACGTCGGGCGGGGGGATGGAAAGGTGGCGAGGAAGCAGGGGTGACTTGATGATCGACTGGTCCACTTGGCCAAGGGAGGTGACCCCGAGCACCGTCGCCAGCCGAGGGCGCTCGGCCACAGCGTCCAGGAACCAGCGAAGAATGGCTGCGGTCTGGTTGCGGAACATGCCCTCATCTCCGGCAACCGATTCGAGCCGATCGAGGAAGATCACACCTGGCGTCACGGCTCCCTTCACCGCCGCCTCCAACGAGTCGAGCAGCCGCTCCGGTTTGAACACCAATTCGAGTGACAGCTCCTTGACCGTGGCTCCGGCAAGTCGAGCGGCTTCGGCTACCAGTTCGGATTTGCCAACGCCACTCGGACCATCGACCAAGACCCCGGCGACCCGAGGCAAACCCCAGGCGGAGGGCAGGTCGTCGGCCGAGGTCAACAAGGACAGCCAACCGGTTAGCGACTCGAGTTCGTTGTCGAGCCCGGCCAACAATGCCTCTGCTGTGGTGGGAGCGCCGGTCCTGGCTTTGGGTGCTGCCGTCTCTTCATCACTCTCGCTCGAGATCACGGTGGCGCCACCAACCAGAACTGCGCCGTCTGGCTCGACCGATACAACCTTGATCTCGGTTGGCTCGGCGCGTGGAGTGTCGGTGTAGGAGGGGTCGATGACCACTGTGTCTCCTGCCGCGAGCGGAGTTCCCTGCAACGAGTGGGCGATCTGTTGGCCGGCGACGGGCAGCGACTTTCCCTCGAGTACGACTCGGCGAGCCTGGGGGAGCAAGGCCCGCTTGACGTCGACATTGTCGCCTTCGGCCACGCCCGCATTTCGCATGGCGATCGGTCCGATCATGATGGCGGTTGGTTGGGGGACCTCTCCGGGCCTCACTGCAACGTGGGAGGAGCCAACCGAAACGATCCCACCACCTGGCAGTCCCATGGCGGCGAGCAGCGTCGAATCGACTCGTGCTATGGGATCTTCCCCCGGCCTAACCGTGAAGCGCATGATCGCAAAGCTATCAGTGTTTCTTGTTTCCCCCGTAGGGGTCAAGGGGCAGCTCCTAGATCGCGATCTGGTCCAGCCTTGGTACCGAGCGGGTAGGCAACGCCAGCGCCCCGGTGGCCTCGATCACCTCGGCGCCGCACAACCACTTCCACACCAACTGCGATTCTTCTGCTTCTCCCACGGAATCTGGCACCTGGCGCATCTCGAGTTGGGGGGAGCGGACGATGGCATCGAAGGGCCGGTCGGTGGACCACCCAGCAACGAACCTCCCGCGCTCGATTAGAGCGGAATCGCCATTGCGATCTTGTGCCCACAACGAACCGGCCCGCTGCAGCGCTTGCCAAGCTCGGCGGCGTTCTATGGCAGATGCCAGAGCACGATGCCGGTCGCGAACCCAACCCGCCTCCTCGAACCGCAGCGCTGCGGCGTGCTGGGTGATCTTGGTTGTCAGCGGCTGTAGCAAGGTGGCCGGATCCTCATCGATGCCGCGGATAAGAGCCTCTACCACGGGGCGATAGTCCTCCGGATACACGTCTCCGGCGCACGGGCACACCGCCACCTCCAGCTGCGCAAAGGCGCACGTTCCCTTTTTGGAGCCGGGCTTGCCGGTGCACCGCCTAATGGGAACTGCATCCCAGATGGCGGCGACGACACGATCTGCAGTCGTCTTGCTGCGGAAAGGTCCCAGCCGCAACGAGTCGTCCGATGGTCGGCTGCGCACTACGGACAGCCGAGGGAACTCCTCATCGGTCAGCTTCACCCAGTGAGAAGACTTGGGTGGCTTGGATCGCCGGTTGTAACGGGGACGGCTGGCGGCGATCAGCCTCAGCTCTGTCACCTCGGCCTCCAGCTCAGTTTCGCAAACCCGGTGTTCGATCCGGTGAAGTTCTCGCAGCAGATTGGTGATCGTTCGACGCTTGTCCCCATAGAAGTAGGCCCGCACCCGAGTGCGCAGGTTCTTCGCCTTGCCGATGTAGATGACGTTGTCGTGACGATCGCGGAACAAGTACACACCGGGGGCGCGAGGAAGCTCGTCGGTGAGCGCGAGCTTGCCGTAGTAGCGAGAGCCCCTGGCAGTCGGCAGCTCCATGAGGTCCTCCAGGTGGGTGACCCCGATGGTGCCTGCTCTCTCCAGCAGGGCCCATAGAACATGAGCGGTCGCCTTGGCATCTTCCAGGGCGCGATGGTTGGGTGTGGTGGGGGAGCGGAAGTAGGCGGCGAGCGTGCCCAGCTTGAGGTTACGTACCTCGCTTGGTATCAGGCGCCGGGCCAAGGCAGCGGTGTCAACACTGCGGTGCGGCAAGCGTCCGTAACCGAGCTGGCGGCCTGCCGCGTTGAGGAATGAGAGGTCGTATCGCACGTTGTGGCCGACTACAACAGCATCGCCCAGGAACTCGAGGAAGGCCGGATA
>JAOTWH010000170.1 GCA_029863035.1 Acidimicrobiia bacterium
GGTTTCCTGCCAGAAGCGCACGTTGTCAGACAGCATGAGGAAGTTGTTCTCGTTGTCCTGACGGGACAACGCCGCGTATCGGCCGTCGATCTTGCGCGGAAACAGAGCAACGCCCTTGTTCTGGGCGGACCTTCCATTGAGGGTGGCGATTCTGAACGAAGCGAAGTCCGTGGTCTCTATGAGCTGAGGAAGGATCCGATGCCCGTCGTAGGCGGTGTAGGTGGCGTAATAACGCACAGTTCCGTCGTCATCGGTGAAACGCACGAAGCGGGCGTCCTCCATACCGCGGCTTTCGGTGGGTCCTGCCGGGAAGATCACTCGTTCCGAGATCTCGGACTCCGCTGGAAAGATGCTTTCGTAGTTGGAAGAGGCAAGCCAGTGGATGACCTTGGTTGTCTGGAAGGCGACGAAGCGATCCACGCCCTGGCGGTCGAGATCCAAGATCGCCGCTTCGAGCTGCTCGAAGGTGAAGCGAGCAGGCAGGGGATCGAGACACAAACGGGTGATCTCGTTGAATGCACCCAGCTCCCCCAGCTTGGTAGAGAAGGCGTGCTTGTCGTAGATCGGGGTTGTGCGGCTGCCGGTCATCGCATATCGGCTTGGCTTGTCGACCAAGATCTCTCCCCCGCCGTCGATCACGCCGGAGCGGTACTCGATGGACGAGACGTGTCCCTCTCCGATCGCCCGCAGGCTCATGATGAACCGTTGTTCCCCTGGATTCAAACCAGACTGGTCGGGAGCCGGGACGATCGACGGATTGCTGAGGGCAGCAGCTTCGATGGCGTACTCGTGAGTGAAGTAGGCCCCGATGAGCAGGCGGCGATCCGGCGAGAGATCGTTCGGGTTATCAATGTCGGCGGCCACCAATGCGAAGTTGCCCTCGAGAATGGCATTGAGGTCGATGTGTCGATCTGAGAACCGCTGCTGGGTGGCCGCCAGCGTCGCCGCCACCTCACTCTCCGGCATAGCCAGGATCCGATTGAGAACGAGCTCAATTCGCGAATGTCCGTCTGGAAAGACCTCCGCCCCCGGCAGGTACGGCTTGGCTATCACCCGATGTGGATCGGGAAGGAAGCGAACCTTTCGGCGCGTGGTGGAGATGGGCATCATGGCGGGTGGCATTCGTTAGACGGCCCTACCGTGTATCGGCGTGAAGGCGCGAAATGTGCGCCTAGAACGCCGTCGCTACTTTACCCAGATCACGGGATGTTTTGGTCCCTTTGATCAGCAAAGCGCTTGAGCCTGCTGCAGAGCAGCGAGGGCTGCCAGCGTCGACTCCGCTCCCTGGTTCTGGTTGGCTCCCTCGGGAATGATGCCATCCCTGCATCCCCCCGTTTGCTGGTCGTAGAGAGCCACTCCGGCGTCGTTGGCACCTACGAACCAGCGAGCTGCCCGTTCCACAAGGTCGTTCCATTTTTCGTCGCCGGTGAACGAGAAGGCTCGGCTGCAGGCATCGGCCATCGCCGCTGCCTCGACCGGCTGCTGGTCGAAACCCGGTCGTGGCTCACCTGGTGCCCATCCGCCAACGGGCGCGAAGCTGAAGTGGCCGTCGCCCATTTCGGTAGCCACCAACCACTCGAGCAAGCGGAGCCCGGTTTCGACGAGGCCCTCGTTGGGAAGGAGCGCCCCCGCTGCCAGAAGAGCTTCCGGAATACGAGCGTTGTCGTAGGCGAGCCGCTCCTCCGGCCACGGCCAGGAAGCATCATGGCGCACAGGGATATGGCCGACACACTGCTCAAGAATGCGCCGGGCGTGACCGTGGTCCGGTGAAGAGAGCAGCACCTCGGCTGCGCCCAGCACCGCGAAGGCGTTGGAGCGCGGAGAAGGCGAGTGGAATTCCGGCTGCCCGTCGAACATGTCCAGCCCGGCGCTACGCATCCAAGATGTCGGACCGCGGCGCACGACCGATCCCACTGCCCAGATCGCCCGACCTTGCGAGTCGTCCGATCCCCCATCATCCGTCCAGGACCCGTCGGAACTGCGCCGGTTGCGAAAGCCGCCATTGGGTAGTCGAGCGTCGCGTAGAAACGCCAGGTAGGTCCCGGCCAGCTCGACGAGATCAGGCGACGGATTGGGCTGGCGGCAAATGACGATGAGCGCTCGCGCGTTGTCGTCGGTGCAATAGCCGTGCTCGGTGCGCGGACTGGTGTAGCGAGCGTGCTCCCAGAGGCCCAGATCGTCGGTCATCTGTCGCAGATGATCGAAACGAGGCCTCGGAAGAGGATCACCGGGATTCCGGCTAACTGAGGGATCCGATCGGACTTGGTTCTCTGTCACTGCGAGCCGACCGAGCCCAGGTTCAACTGACGTCGGCGAGGTCATCTACGACCTCCCGCGGACGCTTCGCCGTGGTGAGAACTCGGTCTGGTTGGTAGCTGCCTACCAGTTGGTGCGCGCGTACCAGCTTCGCCACCATGTGCTCGTATCGGCCGGCGACGGCGGGCCACAGCAGGGTTGAACCGATCTTCCTTGCTTCGGCGACCATGCGGGCCGCCAAGGAGGGATCGGTCAAGACCTTGCGGAGGGCGGCCGTCAACGCGATCGAGTCGCCGTGCGGGACAACGATCCCGGCACCGGTACTGAGGAGCTCTACGGCATGAGGGAAAGCGGTGGCGACCACCGGCTTGCCGGCTGCGAGCGCCTCCACCAGCACTCCCGAGGTGACCTGCTCGGTTGACTCGTAGGGAAGCACGACCACATCGGCTTGACGAACGGCCAGAGCAAGGTCTTCGAGATCAAGGTACCGACCGTCGAACTCGACGACATCATCCAGTCCGAGAGCATTAGCCCGGCTAACCAGTCCATCGAGATAGGCGTCGCCTTGCGAAGCCTGAACCTTGGGATGGGTCTTACCCTGAATGACGTAGCGGGGAAGAGGACGAAGGTCATGCAGGCCCGTGAAGGCGTCGATCGACATCTCCAAACCCTTGCCCGGCCCGATGAGGCCCCACGTGAGCACTACAGGCCGAGTTCCGCTGGCCAATGACGGGCCACCGAGGGCCATCCTCGCCCCGTGCGGAACCACTCGAACCTTCTCCGGGCTGACCCGGTAGCCGTTGACGAGCCGGCGCCTGGCGGTATCGCTCATCACGATCGTCCGTTGCGCCAGGGCGACCACCTTCTCCAGAATCGATCGCTGGCTTGGGCTGGGTTGGCTGAGCACAGTGTGGAGCGTGACGACCGCCGGGACTTCGAGCCCTGACATCAGATCGAGAACCTCGCTGCCATCGGGTCCGCCGAAGATCCCATACTCGTGCTGCACGATCACCACATCGAAGGAATTGAGTGCTTCGATCGCACCCACCAGCGAGCCAGAGTCGCCGTTGAGATGTTCGTATACGACCTCGGGTTCGCGGGCGCCAAGGTGGCTGTCCACCAACCTCACCACGCCAAGGCCATCTCCTGAGCCCCGATTGACGGCTATGGAACCACGCAAAGCAGCCGTGAACGTCGCTAACCCGCACGACGTAGTGGGATAGGTACTCAGGAATCCGATAGTGGGAAGTGCTCTGTATTGCTTCATCAGATGCTCGTAAAGTCAAACGCTCGCTAATGACGCCTAATTCCTCGATACGGAGCCGATCACTCGACGGGTCGGACCGGCTGAAACGCCAGAGTAACGAGACTGACGGGCGGGGTCACGGTCGCAGCGGCGCAACGGCTCCGGGAGCGAGGACCTCTTTGGACTCGACGGCAGCGTCACCGGAGCGAAATTCAGCCCACAAGCCTTGCCAAGGTGGTTCGCCGCCAGTGGCTCCGCTCGGGTCATACCGGGTCCGCACCTTCTACTCTCCATCACCATGGCAAGCCGTCCCGCACCTGGCTCCACCATCGTCCTCAAGGTGGGCTCGTCCAGCCTGGCCCGCCCCGGAGGCGGGCTGGATGAGACGGCCGTGGACCGGGTGGTATCCCAAGTGGAATCGGTATGGGAAATGGCCTATCCGACGGTCCTGGTCACCTCGGGGGCGGTGGCCGCGGGGTTGACCGCTATGGGCCAGAGCGAGCGGCCACGCGACCTCGCCGGCCTCCAGGTGGCAGCCGCCGTTGGCCAGGGACGTCTCATGGAGCGCTACGCCGCCGAATTCGCGGCCCGCGGCAGGGTGGTTGGTCAGGTCCTGCTCACCCGCGACGTACTCGCCAGGCGAGAGCAATACCTCCATGCTCGCGAGGCGCTGCAGCGGATGCTTGGTCTGGGCATCGTGCCCATCGTCAACGAGAACGACACGGTCGTGGTCGATGAGCTCAGGCTCGGCGACAACGATCGTTTGGCGGCGATCGTGGCTCACCTCGTGTCCGCTGCCATGCTCATCATCCTCACCGACACCGCCGGGCTCTATTCAGATGACCCCAGACTCACCGAAGACGCCGAGCTGCTTAGCGCGGTCCGTCACACTGACGAGATCCTCGACGAGCTCATGCGCCGCTCGGGGTCGGGAGCCCTTGGTTCGGGCGGAGTCGCAACCAAGATCAGCGCCGCCCGCATGGCTGCCTGGTCTGGCATCCCGACGGTAATCGCCGACGCCTCGGACGAAACGGCAGTGGCCGCCGCCGTCTCCGGGGAAGCCGTAGGCACCCGGATCGAGCCGCATGACTCGAAGCTCAGCGCCAAGAAGCTCTGGATCGCCTTTGGCCTTCCCTCTGCGGGCCGCCTCATCGTCGACGCCGGAGCGGCGGCGGCGCTCATCGAGAGTGGGGGCTCGGTGCTGGCGGCCGGAATCACCGAAGTGGAGGGTGAATTCGTATCAGGATCGGCTG
>JAOTWH010000016.1 GCA_029863035.1 Acidimicrobiia bacterium
GTCGATGGTGTCGACAGTCTCGGAGAAGAGTTTGGCCATGATCGTCATCGAGAACATCACCATGGCCAGGGCTCCGGCGAATGGGCTGCCGGCGCCGACGGCGGTGACGAAGATTATCCCCCAGAAGAGATCCGGAACCGTGCGGAGCACGTTCATGGTCGTGCGAGACAGCCAGTAGACCGGCCCGTTGTAGGTGGTGGGCCGTGACGCCATGAACGCGACGGGTATCGCGATGAGACAGCCGAGCGTGGCCCCCACCACGGCGATCTGGATTGTTTCGATCATGGGGTCGAGGATGTGGAGCTCTGGGGCTTCGCCTGTGAACTCGGACCAGGTCCATTGCGGCGGCCAGAACTGTTCGGCCAGCTCGCCGAAGCGGCCGAACTGCTTGAAGAGCTCGCCAATCGAGAAAGCGATCTTGTTGGCGCCAAAGAGGGTGACAGCCAGCGCCCCGCTTACAGCCGCCAGCGCAGGCGTCCCGACTCTGAGCGAGAAGCCGGCCGCTACGCCGAGAGAAGAGGTAAGTCCTCCGGTCCATGCGTAGAAGGATCCATCCAGGACCTGTAGTTCTCCGGCCTCTACCTCGAACGGGCGCAGATCGTTGAGGAACCCGATAGCGGTGGCCCACTCCAACACTGCGAATCCGGCCACGGCCCATGCGGCAGCAGCCGCAAGTGCCGCCGGCCAGCCCAGCCCCTTGTCGTTTCGCCACAGCACATAGGCGAACCCAGCGCCAACCACCAACCAACCGACTGCAGCTTGAAGGCTCTCGGCCATATCGATGACGCCTTCGCGGTTGTCCAGCACCGACCAAACCACCGCGAGGCCCGTTGCCCCGGCCACGACCAGTATCGCTGCATCGCTCCATGTCCGAGCCGCTCCCACCCAAGCAAGGCCGGCGGCCAAGACCGCTCCGAGCAACGCTCCCCAAAGGACCGCGACGTCCCCGGCAACGGCGCTGACAACCGAAACTCCAACGACCATTGCGGCCAATGGGACGAAATAGGGACCGGAACTAGGAGGAGCCTTGGGACGAGCTGGGGCGGCTGCCTCCGTCGTCACGCCGAGGCGCCCTCGAGAAGGTCGTCTGGGGTGATAGCTCGGCCGTAGATCTGTCGGAAGACCTCGTCACTGACGTCGGCGATATCGCCGTCGTACACCAGCTCACCGCCTCGGAGCCCGATGAGACGCTTGCCGTAGGCACGAGCCAGATCGAGGAAGTGCAAGTTGATCAAGGTCGTAATGCCGAGGTCGCGGTTGATGCGTTGCAGATCGCGCATCACCATGTGTGAGGTGACCGGATCGAGCGATGCCACCGGTTCGTCGGCCAACAGCACGCTCGGCTCCTGAGCCAGGGCTCGGGCAATGCCAACTCGTTGCTGCTGGCCGCCAGACAAATTGTCCGCCCTCACGTAGGCCTTGTCGACTATGTCCACTCGCTCCAGACCTTGCATCGCCAACTCGACATCTTCCGGCGGCCACATACCCAGCAGCGATCTCCAGCGTGGAACTTTTGACAGCCGGCCCATGAGCACGTTGTTGATGACCCGGGATCGATTCACCAGATTGAAGGTTTGGAAGATGAGCCCGATGCCAGAGCGGATCTCACGCAACTCCTTGGCCGAGGCACCGGCAACCTCTCGCCCCGATACCTGCACGGAGCCCTCCGTGATAGGCACCAAGCCATTGACTGCACGAAGCAGCGTCGATTTTCCGGCCCCGGACAACCCGACGATCACAACGAATTCGCCATCGGCGATGTCGAGGTCGACGTTGTTCAGAGCGCGCAGGCCTCCGGGGTAAACAACGGAGAGGCCTCGAATCTTGATCACGGAGTCAGACTAAAGGCAGGGCCACCCCGGAGGGTGGCCCTGCGTCGGTCATCTTCTTGTCCGGCGCCTAGTCCTCGGTGATCCCGAGCTTGGCTTGGGCATCACGCACGACGTCGAAGTCGGAGTCAACAGCCTCTCGGATGTCCGTCCATTCGTACACCTCGTCGAGCACTGCCTCGCCCTCTTCGGTGGAGAGATAATCGGCAATGGCGTCGTAGAACGCCTGCTTGAGGGTGTCGGGCAGGTCACCTGTTACCGCAACAACGTCGTTGGGGATCTCGTCAGTGATGGCGAACACCACGACCTCGGAGCCGATGTCAGGGCTCTCTTCCCGCAGGTTGCGGCGGGCATCGTCGAACGCTGCGCCCACGTCGGCGTCCCCGGCGTAGACGGCTGCGACGGTATCTGTATGCGATCCGAGGTTGACGATGCCTACATCGGCGTCGAGATCGATTCCGAGGTTGAGCAATTGCAGCGTGGGGAACACCGCCGAGGACGTCGAGGTCGGGCTGCCGAACGCAATGTCGAGACCGGCGACCCTGCTGAGGTCACCGAGGCAAGCCAGACCGGGATCTACCGGTGTGCCGTCCTCGAGAACCTCGTCTTCCTTGCCTTCGTCACCGAAGGCGACTCCAACCTGCAGTGCGATTGCGTCGAACGGATCTACCAGAACGACTTCGCCGCCCATATTCTCCAGGGCTCCAGGCACCGGGTCCTCGTCACACAGGGTGGCGGCAGCTTCGGGGGTAGCGAACCACTGACCGTGGTAGGTGCCCGAGCCGAATCGGACCGACTGGATCAATACCTCGATGTCGGGGTACTGCTGCTTGGCCTGGACGTAGCCGAACGGCCCGAAGGCGCCGAAATCGACCTGGCCGGTGCCGAGGGCGACGACCAATCCGTTGTAGTCGGCTGTGACGATGCCCTCGACTTCGATACCAAGCCGCTCGGCCAGCGCATCCATGAACGGCTGGATGTTGTCCTGCAATGTTTCCTGGCGCTCCGACGGGATGAACCCCACTGTGATGCTGTCAGGCCAATCGGCGTTGGGGCCAGCCTCAGTTGTTGCCGGGGCTTCGGTAGCCGGGGGCTCGGTCGCAGGCGCCGCGGTGGCGGGCGGTTCGGTGGCCGCGGGTGCGTCTGTAGTGGTCGCTGCATCGTCGCTGCACGCTGTTGCTAGCAACGCCAGGGCGAATAGAAGAACAATTAGCTTGCGCATTATGTGGGGGACTCCTTGTGAAGGGCCTAATCCAAGGCCGCTACGGGAAAGGCTAACCGCCTGCTACGACAGCGTTAGGGTCGAGAGTCCACAAAAGCGCCGAACTCGTCCCAGCCGTCAATGTCATGAACCCCGTCGACCGGGTCGTTCCAGGGGCGGACGAAGCGGCACACTGCCGACTCGGAGCGATGCTCGTGCAGCGAACGGATCTGGTGGGGTGAGTCATCCAGGTAGACATCACAAGGCACCAGGTACTTCCTCTCGATCATATGCACTTCGCGCGTCGGCACCCTGTGTTCAGCTAGCCATGCAAGTGTGTCGTGGATGGCCCAATCCGGCTTGGTGGTGATGATCACGATGTCGTGGTCAACCCACAGCTTGTTGAGCGTCTCCACGGCTCCGTCGTATGTCTCCAGATGGCGGAACAGGCTTCCGCCCCCGTGGTCTTTGGCCCAGGCCCAGAATTCGCCCATGTTGGGAAAGTGCGTTAGGTGGTGCATCCCGTCCCACATGTCGACGGCATCGAGCGGGATGTCGGTCCCGAAATCGAGGTTGTAGCGGGTGATCCAGCCGCTGGTGAAGTCGGCCACCACCCCGTCGAGGTCAATTCCAAGGCGCATGGGGAAACCGTAGCTCGTCACTCGTCACTCGTAAGAGGCGCGAAACGAGAAACGAGAGACGAGAAACGAGTGACGCCTTGCTCGTTACTCTTGCCTCCGTGGAATACCAGGCTCTCTACCGCAAGTACCGCCCGCAACGATTCGACCAGATCATTGGGCAGCGCCACGTCACAGACACGCTGGCTCGGGAGGTAGCCGACGACAAGGTCGCTCACGCCTACCTCTTCGCCGGACCGCGCGGCACTGGCAAGACGACAACCGCTCGCATCATTGCCAAGGCACTCAACTGCGAGTCGCGCTCGGCCGATGGCGAGCCAGACAACGAATGCCCCTCATGCGTAGCCATCACCGGAGGCATCTCCCTCGATGTGATCGAGCTGGATGCCGCGTCGCATAACAAGGTTGAGGATGTTCGCGAGATCCGCGTCAACGCCGGGACGGTGGCGTCCGTCGGCGGCGCGCAGCGCATCTACATCCTTGACGAGGCCCACATGCTGTCACGGGCAGCCGGCAATGCTCTGCTCAAGATCCTCGAGGAGCCGCCGGAGCATGTCCGCTTCGTGATGGCGACTACCGAGCCGTACAAGCTGCTCGACACGGTTCGCAGCCGTGCGCAGCGATTCGATTTCCACCCGATCAACGGCGAGGTTCTGATCTCCCATCTCCAAATGGTCGGAGACGCAGAGGGATTCGCCGCATCTCCCGATGCTCTGGGCCTCATCGCCGAGCATGCCAACGGGTCTGTGCGCGACGCCCTCGGGTTGTTAGAGCAGGTTGCTGCTCTGGGTGAGGGCAAGGTGGAGTCGGATCTGGTGGTGCGGGCCCTTGGTTTGGCAGACCAACATGTGTTCTCGGACCTGGTCGACGCCATCGCTTCACAGGACGCTCCGGGGGCGCTGGCCCTGGTATCGCGGATGGCCGCCAGCGGTGCCGACCTGCGGCGGTTCGTGGCGGACGCCCTTGGCTTCTTCCGTGGGCTGTTCCTCGCCCAGTACACGCCCAACCTCGAGGAGGTCGTCGATGAGAGCAGCGACACCATCGAGGGGTGGCGTGAGCACGCCAAGAGCCTCAGCTCGGTCGACGTGCTGCGAGCGATCGACCAGTTGTCCGACGCGCTTATGCAGTTAAGGGAGGGGCGCGAGGAACGGTTGGTGGTCGAGCTCGCCGTGTTGCGGCTGGCCCGTCCCGAGACGGCGGTAGATCCGGCTTCGTTGGCCGCTCGCCTCGATCGTCTCGAGGACCGGGCGCGCCGTTCGGCCAAGCCGGCCGAGGGTGGTGTCGTCGAGTCCAGTTCCAAGCCCGCTGCTGCGCCGGTCGCCGCTACGGGTGCGGCCCCGGCTGTTGAGTCCACGACAGCGGTCGAGCCCGAGGCGCCTTTCGAAGCGGCTCAACCCCAACCGGTGTCCGAAATGACTACCGATGGGACTGCGCAGAGCTCACCTGTCCCAGCCCCAGACCTGCTTTCCGATCTGGAGCTGTCGACTTTCGAGGCCACCTGGCCGGCGTTGGTGGCCAGAGTCCGAGACGACGCCGGACCACGGCGCCACGCCCTTTTCAAGGAGACCACGCCTTCCCGGGTAGAGGCAGGTGTGGTGACGCTCACGGTGCCTTCCCACCTCCCGTTCCATCTCGAACAACTCCGTCACGACGAGGAGCTCAGGGTGCTGGCGGAGCGAACCGGGGCAGAGTTGTTGGGCGGCGCCATCGCCATCTCCTACGAGGCGGGCGACGCCGTGGCGGTGGCGCCTGTGGTGGAGCCAACCAAGGCGCCAGAGGCTTCGGAGATGGCAAGTGAGGGCGCGGCGGCAGACCCAACCGACCTGATGAGGGACATTCTTGGCGGAGAGGTCGTCGAGGAACCCTCCTGACCGATTCCGTGCGGACTCAGGCGGCCGGGCTGGCGACCACCACGAACTCGTTGTAGCGGAACCAGCGCCCGGCGAATCGGGGGAGCGGGTGGGAGTAGGCCTTCGCCACCGTCAATCCGATATCGGTGCACAGGCGCCGCAATACCTCGAAGTCGGCGAACTCGACGTGGGTCGGATCGGAGCGAAACCCGGCTTCCTGTGGGCAGATCAGTATCACCCGACCCCCCGGCTTCAGGTAGGGGAGATAGCGGCTCACCAGCTCCACTGCCTCGTGGTAACGCATGTGCTCGACGACGTGAGCCAGGAGCAGTGCGTCGAATCGGCCCGGCACGTTGTATCGGCTGGAGGCGAATTCGTCGGGGCTGAATGCGTCGAACCCACGGCGCCTGGCCTCGGCCACGGCGGCATCGTTGTGATCTACCCCCACCCCGTTGCCATCGAGATGTCCCAGATTGCGCCCCAGCCCACAACCGATATCGAGCGTGAAACCGGGTTTGAGGCGGCGCAGGTTGCGGCGGTACACCGCCTGCGCCCGAAACAGCCGCTTCCACCACACGCTCTCGCTGGTTTGGAGACGTTCGGCGTAAGCGTCCGATGAGGTGTCATCCGGCATTCGACGAGGCTACCGCTGGGCCGCCGGGCGCCGACTCAGCTCTCCCGACTCAGCGCAGTGGCCCACCGGCGGGGTCATCAGCTCGGTAGATGCGGGTAGTGGGGTAGGCCAGCTCGACGTCGGGCTCAGACGCGATGGCAGTGAGGATGCTCTTCCATATCGCCGCCTCTACCACCCGGCGCTTCCTCACCTCGACCAGGATCCGCCCCGTGACCAGCACCCCGCTATCTCTCACTGTTAGGTAGGTGGATGGCGTGGTGTGGGTGTAGCGGATCTGGTAGGCCGACATGGACTGTCGCAGCTCCAGTTGGGCCCGGGCCGGGTCGTGATGAGGGGCGTGTTCGTCGAGCGCCGCAGCCACGATCTGGTCGGTCTTTTCCCAGTCTGACTCGAACGTCACCAACACCGGAACCTCGTGCCACACGAACTGAAAGCCCTCCGAGTAGTTGGCGATGGGCTTGGTGAACACCACCAGGTTGGGGACGTGCATGATGCGCCCTGTGGACTGGTCGGCGTCCACCCAGTTGCCAACCTCGAGCATCGAAAATCGGAACACCCGGATGTCCACCACGTCGCCGATATTGCCGTCCACCTCGATGCGGTCCCCGATGCGGAAGGGTCGCCGTAACACGATGTAGAGCCACCCAGCGAGGTCCTTGATGGGGTCGGAAAGCGCGATGGCGAGACCGGCCGACACCAGGCCGAGGTAGGTGGTGAACTGGTTGCCTTCTACCCACAGGAAAATCAACACGATCAGGCCGACGATCCACACCGTGTAGCTGGTGATCTTGCGGGCCCGGTACCAAACGGCAGGGTCCTCGACCTTGCGGTGCACGTAGGCGAGGCCAGCCCATCGGATGAGGCCGAGCAGGAGGATGAGGAATAGCGAGACCAACAGCCGTGCTGTGGTGGCGGAGATATCGAGCGCTTCTTCTAGCCAGCTAACCACGATGCGCAGCGTACCGATCGGCCGCTGGGCGGGCCCGATCAGGCAGGGCTGTCTTGCGACCCGCTCTCGGTTTCTCCCTCGCCGTCACCCTCGGCGCCTTCGGTATCGTCCGCTGGCGCCGAGCGCCGCTGGGAGGCGCCGGGGGCGGTTTTCGCCTCGGGCATGGTCCGCAGTCGCGACGGGGGCAGTTCACGGGTCGTCTTCACCGGTCCGAACATGCCCCACAGGATTCCGACAACGATTCCAGCGACGATGACGAAGATGGGGGTCAGAGTCCCCAACGCGATCACGGCGTACATGATGAGCAGAGCCGCTGTGCCGATGCCGAGCAGAAGGCCGAAGATGGCACCCCTGATGGGGTGGCGCTTCACTTTCGCTTTTGCAGTGGTAGTCATGAATCCTCCTACCAGGTCCGCGCCGGTCTCGAAAGGAACAACAAGCCAGTGAAGCCGGCCGCCCACAGGGCACCTGCCAGGATGCCAGGCGGGGTGAGGATCGGGTTGGTCTCCGACTTGAAATACACCCAGCCGCTGCCGAGGCACTCGTCCTCGGCATCCTCGATGAAGCCCTCGACCTTGAGAAGGGCGGAGAACTCAGGGATATCCAGGACCTCGTAGAGCACCACCATGCCTTCGTTCTCGGTCTCGTCTTGAGGGTTGTCATCCCCGCCGCTGTCCAGTCCAATCCCTTGCACCGTCACTTCCCAAAGGTGGAAGTTGAACACCGCAGGGGCAGTAGAGCCCCGGTAGTACACCAACCCCTTGGGGTCGACTTCGTAAGGGTTGCCCTTGGTGAACGCTTGCGCTCCCGAGCCGTCGACGGGTGGCTCGTCGGTTCCGTCGTCGATGGCCACATCTATGGACAACCCGTCGCGATCGTAAGAGACGGCCATGCCTCCGCAGGGCCCGGTGAGCTTTGATCCAGAATCACCGGTGAATGCGTCGAGGTTGGTGCGAGCCTTCAAATCCTCCTCGGTGGCGGCCCCGAACAGGTCATCGAGGTCGCCCAGGTCATCCCACGCCGGAGCCAGGAGGGGAGGGAGGTCTGGAATCCCGTCGCCGTTCAGATCGTCGTACGGCTGCTGGGCCGCTGCGGGGGCGGCCAGCAACAAGAGGTAGAGCAGAATCGAGCCGATCGCTAACGGCTTTCGACGTCTCATGATGTTCCTCCCTATCCCGACGGGGTGTCATCCTATCGACGCGTGGCTCAACGACCACGTGATCTCATATACTTCGAACTGACAACGCGTTCATCAAGAGCGGCGGAGGGACAGGCCCGTTGAAGCCGCGGCAACCGGAGAATCACGGTGCCAATGCCTGATCGATGAGCTGCCGAGAGCGGTCTTCGCTTGAGGCGCTCGGAGCGCGTCGAAAGGAGACCGAACAATGTCTATTCATGTAGCGCCGCACCTGGTTGGCTACCCCCGCATCGGCGCCGATCGTGAGCTGAAGAAAGCTCTTGAGTCCGCCTGGACCGGAAAGATCGATACTGCCCAGCTCGAGACCAATATCACGCAGTTGCGCCAAGCTCACATCGACGAGCAGGTCGAGCTGGTGGGCACGGCGATCGACGACTTCTGGCTATACGACGAGGTGCTGGAGACGGCAATGATGCTCGGCATCGTTCCCGACCATTTGGCATCGGAGGAATCGGCCTTCACGGTGCTGACCCAGCTGGCTCGTGGTTCCAAGGAGCACGAGGCTTGGGAGATGACCAAATGGTTCGACACCAACTACCACTACGTCGTCCCCGAGGTGGAGCGCAACGTGACCGGCTTCACTCCGTTGCCATGGCGCCAGCCCATCGAAGGTGTTCGATGGAGCGTTCTGGGGCCATACAGCCTCGCCAAACTCTCCAAGTGCGACGATCCCAAGCGCCTGGCGGCCGAAGCCGGTGAGGCCTTGTTCCAATGGACCAAAGCCAACAGCTCGGTTCAGCTGCAACTGAATGAGCCATGTCTCGGCCTCACCATGGATGATGAGGACAAGGCGATCTTGGAGGCGGCGTACGCCACAGCCGACGGTTCGTCGGGGTTCGTGACCGTTCAGTTCGGGGCTGCATCGCCGGAGGCGGTCGAGTTATTGGCCGACAAAGGGTTCGTGGTCCAGGTGCCGTTCGAGCGCTTGGCCGCGCTGGCATCAACCGACGCCTGGTCGGCCCTCCCCGGATACCTGGTGTCGGTGATGGATGGCCGCAGCGTCTGGGCCGATGACTTCGGCGACGCCGCTGAGGCTTTGGCCTCGGTGGAGTTCGGCGCCAAGCCTGTTCACATCACGCCTTCCACCTCGCTGATGTTCTTGCCATACACAGTGGCGGGCGAAGACTTGCCAGACGGCTTGCAGTTCGCCAGAGAGAAGGCGGCATCGCTTCGCAAATGGGCCACAGCCCTCACCGATGGCGGCCGGCCCGATACGCCTGCCGCAGTGGTCCCCGATTTCCCTGAGGTGGGTGACGTTAAGAGCAGAACCGACCGATCGGAGCGCAAGGCCGCCCAAGCCGACCTCAACCTGCCGCCGTTCCCCACGACGACCACCGGTTCGCTTCCGCAGACGGCAGAGGTGCGCAAGAACCGTGCCGATTTGAAGGCCGGTGTCATCGACCAGGCGGCGTACGAGGCCAAGGTCGACGAGATGATGCTCGAAAGTATCAAGTGGCAAGAGGACATCGGACTCGACGCTCTGGTGCATGGTGAGTTCGAGCGTGCCGACATGGTGGAGTTCTTCGGTGAGCGCATGGACGGCATGTACATCACCCGCAACGGCTGGGTGCTGAGCTATGGCAGTCGCTGCGTCAGGCCTCCCATCATCGCGGCGCCGCCGTCGATCTCCGAGCCCATGACGGTTCGGGAGTGGAAGGTCGCCCAGGCGGCTACCCAAAAACCAGTGAAGGGGATGCTCACCGGCCCGGTGACCATCGTCAACTGGAGCTTCCGTCCACCAGGCGTCCCGGATGATCGGTTGTTCTGGGCAGTTGGCCAGCCCATCGCCCAAGAGGTGGAGTACCTGGTGGAAGCCGGGTGCCGCATGATCCAGATCGACGAGCCGGCGGTGCGCGAACGCTGGCCGCTACAGACCGACCAGGCCGAGGAGCTTCGCAAGGTCTACTCGCGTGGCGTTCGCGCTTCGCTGCGTCGGGTCTTCACTGCGCCTGCTGAGGTACAACTCCACACCCACATGTGTTACGGCGACTTCAGCGACATCGTTCCGCTGTGGTCCGACGTTGGGGTCGATGTCGCCTCCATCGAGTGGTCACGATCGAAGGACGACGCCTACATCGATCAGTTCTACAACGCGTTCTCGGATGGCACTTTGCAGATCGGCCCTGGAGTGTTCGACGTTCACAGCCCGCACTCGCCAGGAGCACAAGTGATGGAAGAGCGATTGGCCCACTTCGCTTCGATCATGGACGCCACCGATCTGTGGGTGAATCCCGACTGTGGTCTCAAGACCAGGGCCTGGGAGCACATAGAGGTGCAGCTGAAGGATCTGGTGAAGGCCGCCGAGGGTGCGCGCCGCGCCTAGATATCGAGCTGGGCCAACAGCGGGTTGACCGCCCGGGCGCTGAGCATCACGTAGAAGTGCACCGAGGGCACGCCCTTGGCCAATAGGTCTTGGGTCTGCTCCAGTGCCCACGCCACGCCGACGTCAACCACTTGGTCGGGATCTGCCGCTCGGGCCTCTTGCGCCAAAGCCTCAGGGATGTCGCAATAGAAAGTCCTGGGGATGGTGGTCAGTTGGGTGTGATTGGTGAGGATCTTGATCCCGGGGATGATGGGGACGGTGATCTCTTGGCGCCGGCATTCTTGGACCAGCTTGTAGTAATGGGCGTTGTCGAAGAACATCTGGGTGACCACGTACTCAGCACCAGCCTCGACCTTCTTCTTCACATAGCTGACGTCGGTTTCGAGGTTGGGCGCCTCGAAGTGCTTCTCGGGATAGGCAGCCGCGCCGATGCAGAAGTTGGTTGGTGAGGCGTCGAGCAGCTCTTCCATGAACAAGCCCTTGTTCATGGCCGCCACCTGGGAGATGAGATCCGTGGCGTACTCGTTGCGACTGCGGCCGTGGATGAGAGCCTTCTCGTATCCGGTGGAGTCGCCCCGAATGGCCAAGACGTTGTCGATGCCCAGGTAGTGCAGCTCGATGAGGAAGTCCTCCGACTCCTCTTTGGAGAACCCTTCACAAAGTATGTGAGGCACGGCGTCGATCTGGAACTTGTTCTGGATCAACGCACACAAACCAAGCGTTCCGGGACGTTTGCGTTTGACGCGTTTTTGGTATCCGGTCGGCGTCTCCTCGTAGATCACCTCGGCGGCGTGGCTGGTGATGTCGATGAAGGGCGGGCGATGCACAGCCAGGTCCTCGATAAGCGTGAGCATGCGGCTCAGGTCCCCGCCTCGTTGCGGCGGAATGATCTCAAAGCTGATCAGAGGCTTTGTTGCCTGCTCAAGGTGTTCGGTGACCTTCATCTGGCGGCCGAGGCTACCGGGTTTTAAGCTCTGCCTAGGACGGGTTGCCGATGCCGCCGTCGCACGAAGCGTTGCTTTCGGGCGCCGTTACGTTCTTCATGGTGAGAACGAAATCCTTGAGTAATGGGTCATCGGCACCGGTGAAACTGCGCTGGGCACCCCAAGTTGAAGCGAACACCGGTTCTGATAGGCCTGGGTAGGGGCTCACCAGAACCTTGGTCCCTTTGGAAAGGTCCCGCAGCGTTCCGATCTGGTCCTCATCCAGGTCGGGCTGGAATGTGATCCACACTGCACCGTGCTCGAGCGAGTGGACCGCGTACTCGTTGAGAACCGGGGCGTCGTAGAAGCCACAGTTGAGCCAGGTCGATGCGTGGTCGCCGCCAACGGGTGGATCCTGCTCGTAGACGGCCCCCGCTTCGACGTGGTCCCGTCCTAGGTCGGAAAAGGTCTGGATCCCGGGGGGTGGTTCGGGTTTGCCCTCCAGGCTGCCGAACGTCAGAACCAACAGCACGACAGCGGCGACAGCACCGCCGCCGATGAGCAGGTAGCGCAACCACGGAGTCTTCGGCCTCTCCTGGCGCGCCTGGGCCACAGTGCGGTTGGCTGCCGTGGCCTGCTTGGCCTGCTTGGCCTGCTTGGCCTGCTTGGCTGCCTTGGCGGTGCCCTGCTTGGCAGTTCTGGTCCGATTGCGCGGCTTATTTCCCATACGGCGCACCACGATAGGCGAGCAAACCGGATAGTTGGGTCGCGGGCTACGATTGCGCCGGGCCGATTCAGGAGTAAGGGTGAAAGTCCGGCGCGGGTACCGCAGCAAGAATGTCGAAGATCGCAGAAGGATGAGCGGTGGGACGGCTGTGGCGGCGGGTGGAGGAGGCATCATCGCGGTAGTTGTCGCCCTCTTCGTCGCATTGAGCGGCGGCGGAGGGGGAATTAATGTCGACGATCTGCTCGGTGGGCTGAACCAGGCTCCGCCGGCCCCGCAGCAACAGGACCCAAACGCACCAGACCCCGACGAGGACCTGCGCGTCATCAGCGAGTTCACCTTCGATCAAGTGCAGACCATGTGGGACGGACTCTTCACCTCTGCCGGGTCGAGCTACCCGGCCGCAACCATGGTGTTGTTCACCGGCAGCACCCAGTCGGGATGCGGGGGAGCGACCTCGGCGGTGGGCCCCCACTACTGCCCTCTTGACCAGCGGGTGTACATCGACCTTGAGTTCTTCCGCGAGCTCGAAGCCCGATTCGGCGCAACCGGCGACTTCGCCGAGGCCTATGTCATCGCCCACGAAGTAGCGCACCATGTTCAGAACTCCACGGGCATCATGGACGAGGTCCGACGACTGCAACAAGAGGACCCGGGCAAGGCCAACGACTGGTCGGTATCGCTCGAGCTCCAGGCAGATTGCTTTGCCGGTGTGTGGGCTCGCACTGCCTTCCAACAAGAGATCCTCGATGCGGGCGATCTGGACGAGGCGATCGATGCGGCGGAAGCGGTGGGGGACGATCGCATCCAGGAGCGCGCCACCGGGACCATCAACCAGGAGAGCTGGACCCACGGTTCGTCGGCGGACCGGTCGAAGTGGCTCCGCACCGGCTACGACACCGGCGACCCCAACGCCTGCGACACGTTCTAAGAACGTTTCTCGTTCTTCGAAAAACGAGTAACGAGAAACGAATAACGAGCGATGCTGCGGTTCGGGGGCATTGACTCCCCCCGCAATCGGGGAGGGGAATAGTGTTGGTCCTATGCGCGACTTCATCCATGGCATCCCCAAGGCCGAGCTGCACCTGCACATCGAGGGCACCCTCGAGCCCGAGTTGAAGTTCGCCCTTGCCGAGCGCAATGGGGTCGACATGCCATACGCCACCGTCGAGGACATGAAGTCCGCATACGACTACAACGACCTGACATCGTTCCTGGCCATGTACTACGAGGGGATGACCGTGCTGTTGGGCGAGCAGGACTTCTACGACCTGGCCATGGCCTACCTCACCAAGGCCGCCTCGCAGAACGTGGTCTACGCCGAGATCTCCTTCGATCCCCAGGCCCACACTTCGCGCGCCGTTCCATTCGAAACCGTGCTCGACGGCCTGCGTCGCGCCCAGGCCGACGCCGCCGAGAGCCTCGGCCTGCGCAGCGAGCTGATCATGTGCTTCCTGAGGGATCTGCCCCCAGAGTCGGCGATGGAGACGTTGGAGACCGCTCTTCCCCACAAGGACAAGATCCTCGGCGTCGGGCTCGACTCAGACGAGCGGGATAATCCACCATCCAAGTTCGGCGACGTGTTCGCCCGAGCCCGCCAGGAAGGATTCAGGATCACCTGCCACTGCGATGTCGACCAGCAGAACAGCGTGCAGCACATCTGGCAGGCCGTCAGGGACATCGAGGTGGAGCGCCTAGACCACAGCGTCAACTGCCTGGAAGACCCCGAGTTGGTGGAGGAGATCAAGCGGCGCGATCTCACTCTCACAGTGTGTCCCATCTCCAACAGCTGGGTAACCGACGGCTTCAAAGAAGCAGAGATCAAGCAGCTGGTGGACAGTGGCGTTCGCGTCACCATCAACTCGGACGACCCGGCTTACTTCCCCGGATACGTCGAGGAGAACCTGGTGGCGATCCAAGAGGCGGCCGGGCTGAGCCAGGACGAGGTCGTAAGCCTGGTGAGGAACGGGTTCGAAGCAGCCTGGCTCCCCGACGCCGACAAGAAGGAGTACCTAGCGGCGGTGGACGGGTACGTGGGCTAGGCCCCGAAGGCCGCGTCGCGAGCGGCCGCACCTTCGGTCACCGCCTCGAAATACCCGTACGTGCCCGACTCCAAGAACTCGGAAGCAGCCCGCTTCAGCGCAGCTATCCCAGCCAAAGCGAAAGATGCACCGACCGAGATTCGTTTGACGCCGAGCTTGCTCAGCTCTGCGACCGAGGGCGCATCAGGACGGGCGAGAACGTTGACGGGGAGATCTACCGAATCGATGAGTTGCTTGATGTCATCAGCTGAACTCATGAACGGCGCGTACAGGACGTCGGCCCCGGCCTTTTGGAACGACTGCAATCGAGCAATGGTGTCTGCCAGGTCTGGCCGATCGCGCAGGTAGTTCTCGGCACGGGCTGTGAGGACAAGATGAACATCGCCGCCGTGAGCGGCCTCGGCGGCGGCCTCGACTCGGTCGGTCGCCAGCGCGATGTCGTAGATCTCCTCACCGCTCCAATCCTCGATCGAGAAGCCTGCCAAGCCGGCAGCGGCAGCCAGTTTCGCCGTCTCGGCGACACCGGCGGGATCATCGGCGAACCCGTTCTCGAGGTCGGCACTGACGGGCAGCTCGGTGGCACCGACGATGAGTGCTGCGTTGTCCATTGCTTCAGCTTGGCTGACCGTCCCATCAAGGCGCCCCAGGGTGGCGGCGTGGCCTCCGCTGGTGGTGGCTAATGCCTGGAACCCAAAGCTGGCCAGCAGCTTGGCCGACCCGTCATCCCACGGGTTAGGCAGCAGCAGCGGATGATCACCATGATGCAACTCGGCAAACAGTCTGGCCTTAGCGGCTTGGTCGCTCATCTGCGAGACGCTAGATGAACCAATTCCTCCACCGCACGGTTCTTCTCCTCTCCCGCCCGAAGGGTGGGGGTATTTTGATCGGGCTTCGTCGAGCCCTGCTCGATCTCGACTGTCGCCCTCCGAGGTGCGGCCTTCGGCGGCGCCTCAGTCGCTGGTGGCCGAGGCCGTAGGCCGAGGTCGGAGGGGGAGCGGATGTTCGGGAACGAAACCCAGGTGCTCCTCGGCGATGTGCCACAATGGGGACAACATGTTCCCCGTCCCGCCGGTGGGCGAAGACATCGACTTCTCGGGCTCGGTCCGCCAGGTGGTCGACATGCACGACCCCTGGAGCGAGACCAACCTTCATGCCCCGCCCCGTCCCAAGAAGCGACGGCTTCGTCGTCTGCTCAACCGGCTGCGGCGCAAGGAGGACTGACCGTGCCGATATTCACAATCCCGCCCATTGGTGAAGGCGGGCTGGCGGACGTCGTGCGAGAGAGGGTGAAGCACCACGACCCGTGGGACAAGCCCAAAGCGCCGAACCGTCGCCGTGTTCCTCGCCGTCGGGTGAGGAGATTCCTCGCCCGCCTCAGGCGTCGTCGGCGGAAGTAACTCGGCTTCGTCTTCGCTTGTCCCCCGCCAACAGCAGCGCTGCGGCGAACCACCAGGCGGGTTCGAACAAGATGGTCTGGGTGACGGCTGCCGAGTAGGTGATGGCCACGGCCAGCCACCCGATCGGTCCCGAGCCCCACAGCACCAGCACCGTCAGCAACCCGGCGAATCCGATCGTGCCAACCAGCCCGGTCTCGCCCAACAGCTCCAGGCCGAGGTTATGGGGATCTTGTAGTCCGGTCGACACCCCCGCACCCAGCCCGGCTCCCAGCAGAGGATCTTCCTGGAAGAAATCGACGTACTTTGGCCAGTACACCGATCTGAAGTCAGCCTCCTCGAACCCAACGCTTTCCTCAGCTGCGGTGCCCAATGAAAAGGCCTGCTCGAAACGGAACGAGAACATCTCGCTGAGGTCGCCGCCCCCGTCGCCATCGACCACGGCCGCCCCCACGATCAGCAGGGCCGCCACCGCGACGGCTCCGCTCAACAAGCGAAGCGCCGGCTGCCAATCCGACTGCTCCCGCTTCATCACCCAGGCCGCCGCTGCGGTGGCAACCACCAACCCCAACCATCCGGTCCTCGAGAAGGTCATGATCGATCCGAATGCCAGGCTGCCAACCACGGCAGCGTTCACCCATTGCCAACGTGATCCGAGCCCGCGTAGCGCCGCCACGAAAGCCAGCGCCGCCCACAGGTTCATCCACTGGGCCGAGAACCCGGGGTCGTTGTGCCAGTTGGTGAGAGAAACGAAGCCGCTCTCAAGGAAGCCTGCCTTGGCAACCCGAAAGACCAGCGGGATGTCCTCGATCTTGGCGAGCATGGTGTCGCCTAGGGTTCCCAACGCCACCAGCGACAGGAACACGGCAGTAGCGCCCACCGCAGCCCCCGACCAGAAGACGGTGCGAAGGGTGCGGTCCATCATCCCCCGGTCCCCCAGAGCCTTGTGGGTGACCAGCAGCACCGCTCCACCCACCCCGATCGCCAGCAGCAGCCGCAGGTAGCGTGCGTCGCTGTCGGCTCCCGGGTAGCTGACGGCAACGCTCACGAAGAACACAGCCAACGCCACCGAGGTTGGGCCGTGCCACGGCCAACGGCGCTCCGACACACCGTCGCGGGCGTCTGCCACCACCAACGCGATCAGGAGCAGCAAGAACGGCTTCCACGAGATCCAGCGTTCCAGCACCACCGTGTGCAACGGCAGCACCGCCACCATGGCCAGGAACGCGTTGCGTCGCCAGGAGAAATCGACGGGGGACACGGTGCCTGGTCGTGTCAGGGTGGAATCCACCCGCCGAGGCTAAGGAGTCCGCTGAGTGATGCCGTTATCGAGATCGGCGGCCAGGCGCGTCAATCGCAAGGACGCACAACGAATGCGCAGTGGTAACTGCGTCGAGGCGGAGGACGCTGCGAGTGGCGATGATCTGGTCGTCGAGGTCGGTGACGTGTGTTGGTCAGCGGTCTCCTAAGAGTTCGCGTCAGCTCCCGTCCGGACCTGCCATCTGCATCGGTTGTCCCGTCTCCACCAGCGTCTTGAGCCCGGAGATGATGAACGGCCATCCGCTGGCGAAATCGGTGTGGATCTTGCCGCCCTCGGTGATGTCGTAGGTCTCCACCGTGAGCTTGGTGGCGCCGTCGGCATCTTCCACCAGCCACACCTCGCGCGCCGCGCCCTCGGCGGTGAGCTCGGGATCCCACAACGGCAGGAACGTCATCTCGAGTCGCTTGCCTGGGTCGATGGACAGCACCTCGCCCTCGGACGCCTTGGCCCCATCGGGGTAGGTGTAGATGACTTCGGCTCCTGGCTCCCAGGTCGAGGCGATTCGGGTGCCGTAGAAGTACTGCACCGTCATGTCTCCATCCACGATGGCGTTCCACACGATCTCGGTGGGCGCATTGATGAACACCTGATACACATGCACTGGTTTGCTCATGATCTCTTCTCCTCCACTTTCGCCTTGACGGCTGCCATGCGGCCCACCACAGGCTCTGCGTACTTGGCGATCCATCGCTGATGGATCTCCCTGATAGGGACGGGGTTCAGGTAGTGATGCTTGTTACGACCCACCTTGCGGGTGGTGACCAGCCCGGCTTCTTCGAGCACCTTGAGGTGACTCATCACACCGAAGCGAGTCATGTCAGGCAGATAGGCCGACAACTCGCTGAGGGTCTGCCCGTCGACCTCGAACAAGCAATCCATCAGCAGTCTCCTGCTGGGATCGTTGATCGCTCTGAACACCGCATCCATAGCGGCTGATAATAGGTGAGTGATTACTCACCTGTCAACAAGAGACCCACTAGCTGAGAGGAGCAGCTCCGAAGGCCACCGAGAACCTGACGCACCAGATGACCACCGTCTGATATTTGGCCAGATCCACCCCGGCCGGGATCTCGTAGTTCTGGTCGCCGATGTTGCCCTTGAGGTCACCCAGGTCAACGAAATCCTCATCGAAGTCGTCGGCCGGGGCGTCGGGGGGAGCGGTGGAGAGGTAGACGTTGAGGTCGGGGCCGTTGTCGGTTTCGAAACCCTCGAAGCGAAGGAAGCGCTGTCCTGAGCCATCACCCAGGACGAGCGCGGTACCGGTGGTGGGATGGCTGCGGTCGATGAAGCTGCCCATGACGACGGTCTCAACCCCATCGTCCATCTCATCCATGGCCTCTTCTTTGCTCTCCTCGACCCGCACCTCGGCCGGGGTTTCGGTCTCGACCATGATCTCGTTCATGTCGTCGGCCAGCTCTTGGCTGATCTCATCGGAGGCGAGTCCGGAGGCCGAACCAGACTCGAATACAGGCGCCGCTTCGTCGACCGTTTTGTCGGTGAAAAGGGTCTGGATGCCGAACACCCCAAAGGCCAGCCAGGCCCCGACCGCTGCCACCACGATGGCGGCGGGCACCGCCACCTTCAGGTTGCGCTTCAGTAGATCTATCAAAGCAGGATCCCTTTCTCGGCATCACGGTGTCTCCGGTAGCCAACGCTGCCGGGGCGAGGCTGGTTCCTGCGCCATAGCCTTTATGCAACCGATCCGAGGTCCGCGGGGTTCTTAAGGGAGATGGACGCCATTAACCGACAACTAGCGGCAGACATCGACGTTGCCTTTCCGCAACTGGTGATGTCGATGCAACACGGCATCTATTCGGGGGTGCGGCGCATGGTGCCCACCGCCGCCGATGCCGAGGACGTGGCGGCGGAGACCTTCCTGCGGGCCTACCGGGCGCTGCAGACCATGGAGAAGGAAGACATCCGCCAACTGCGGGTGTCTGGCTGGGTGTGGACCATCGCGATCAACCTATGTCGCAACGCGGCCCGCAGCCGTAGCCGCAAACCAACCGTGCGCCTGGCCGATTCATGGTCCCCAGCGGAGCCCGGCCCCGGCCCGGAGGCGGAGACGCTCGGCAGCGAGGCGGTGGCCCGCCTGCTCGAAGATCTGCCATGGGCACAACGCACCGCCATCGTGCTGCGCCACCTGGCCGACCTCAGCTATCCCGACATCGCCCAGGCGACCGGTAGGCCCGAAGGCACGGTGAAGGCCGATGTCCATCGTGGTTTGGAAACGCTTCGCAGATCCCTAACTCCCGAAGAGGTGATGGCATGAAGCAGCTAGAAGCTCTCAAGACGAAAGCCCCCAAGTCCCTGGCGCCCCGGGTGCTGTTGGAGACGGGGCTGGCCGACGGGTACGTCTCCGTGGCGGGGCCCACCGGAGAGATAAAGGTGGCCTTCAACGAGCGTGGCGTGTCGGCGGTGCACCTGGGCAGCGAAGGCGCCGCCTTCGAAGACTGGTTCGAGGATGTGCAGGGCCGCCCGGCTTTCCCGGTGGAGGAGATGCCAACGCGCCTCAGTGCCCAGCTGGTCAAGACCCTCGAGACCGGCCGGCTGGGGACGTTGTCGATCGATTGGAGCTCGATGTCGGAGTTCCAACAGGCTGTGCTGCGCAAGACGGCCGAGATCTTGCCCGGTCAGGTGCGCCCCTACTCGTGGGTGG
>JAOTWH010000017.1 GCA_029863035.1 Acidimicrobiia bacterium
CAACAAGAAGACGTCGCCGGGGCGAGATTCATACACCATCTCCTCGTCCAACTCACCCACCTTGCCACCGTCTGGCAGCATCACCCGATACAGGCCCCGGTCGGGAATGGTCCCCGCATTGGTGACGGCCAAGATCTGCGCACCCGGCCGAGCCTCGATACGGCCCTTGACTCGATCCCAGGTGATGCGGGGACGCAGTTCGGCGAATTCATCCGATGGGTAACGGCCGGCCAACATGTCGAGCACCGATTCGAACGATGCCCTGCCCAATTCCGAGTACGGACTGGCTCGTCGCACCATGTCGTAGAGGGCGTCGACATCCCATGACTCGACCGACGCCGCGGCGACGATCTGCTGAGCCAGGACATCAAGTGGGTTGCGCGGGATCGACGTCGACTCGATCTGCCCCCTCAACATGCGATCGACCACTACGGCAGCCTCCAACAGGTCTCCCCGATGTTTGGGGAAGATCTTGGCCACCGAAGGGGCACCTACCTGGTGTCCTGCTCTTCCGGCGCGCTGCAGCCCACTGGCGACCGAGGGAGGAGATTCGACCATCAGGACCAGGTCGACCGCTGCCATGTCGATACCTAGTTCCAAGGTTGCTGTGGCCACCACGGCCTTCAGCTCGCCACGCTTGAGGCGGTCCTCTATCTCGAGTCGCTGCTCTCTCGACACAGATCCGTGATGAGCCTGCACCAGCTCTTCGTCGGCCAACTCGTTCACCTGGCGGGCGATACGTTCCGCCAGTGCCCTGCTGTTGGCGAAGATGATCGTCGAGTTGTGGGCTTGGATCAGCTCGAGCATCCGGGCGTACATGGTGGGCCACATCGACCGCTTAGGGGGGCCCGCTGCTGCGCCACCTGGCACAAGCTCGGCGTCTGCCTGTGGCTGGGTCATGTCCTCAACCGGAACCACCACCTCAAGGTCCAATGTCTTGCGGGGAGGGGCGTCGACCACCGCGACGCGGCGAGGCGTCCACTTCTTCTTGCCTGAAACGGTGCCGCCACCCAAGAACTTGGCGATGTCGGCCAGCGGCCTTTGGGTGGCGGACAGCCCGATCCGTTGCGGCGAGCTGGCTATCTCCTCCAGCCGCTCCAGCGACAGAGACAGGTGCGAGCCGCGTTTGGTGCCGGCAACAGCATGGACCTCGTCGACGATCAACCATCGCACCGATGCCAGCGTTGCTCGAATCTGCGAAGTCAGCATCAGATAGAGCGACTCGGGAGTTGTTATCAAAACGTCCGGAGGGTGACGGTGCAGCTTGCGTCTGTCCTGCGCAGAGGTATCACCGGTACGCATGGCGGTGACCACCTCGGGAAGCTGATCGAGGCCCATCCGCCCGGCGGCATTGGAGATCCCAGCCAACGGTGCCCGCAAGTTCCGCTCGATGTCATAGGCCAGGGCCTTCATCGGCGAGACATACAGAACCCGAGTGCGCTCGGCATCCGCCGGCACCGGTTCGGAGAAGAGTTGATCGAGACACCACAGAAATGCCGCCAGCGTCTTGCCAGATCCGGTAGGGGCATGAATCAGGGTGTGCGAACCCTCGGCGATCGCCTCCCACCCCGCGGTCTGGGCGTCGGTAGGCGCCTCGAAACTGGCCTCGAACCATGCCCGAGTGGGTTGAGAGAAGAGATCTAACGCCGCCACCGGAGGAAGAGTAGAGGCGAACCGTTATCGCGTTGGACGGCGACAGCGCGCTTCTTCACTTCCCCCTCAGGGGGAAGTACCTCGGGCCGAAGGCCCGAGAGGATGGGGGTCGGGGCAGCCAGCAATCAGCCATCAGCCCCACCCTCCCCCTAGCCCCCTCCCTGGAGGGAGGGGGAATCCAACTACCATCCCGCATCGCGGGCGCTTAGCTCAGCCTGGTTAGAGCGCTTCCCTTACAAGGAAGAGGTCGTTGGTTCGAATCCATCAGTGCCCACAACAAGTCCCTTATGTGACTTGGGATTTCGGCCTTCGCGTCGGCAGCGCGATCACGTTTGGTCCGCGTTTGGTCCGTCGGGCGTCTGGGCGACCTCGACCCTATCGCCTCCTGCGGTCTTGGCTGTATACATCGCCTCATCCGCGGCGCGAAGCAACCCAAGCATGTCGGCGCCGTGATCCGGGTACACAGCAATGCCGACCGTGAGGGTGACTGGATTCAAGACCGTGCCCTCGTGCGTGATGTCGAACAGGTGCGCGGCTTGGCGGATCTCCTCCGCCCGGAGGAGTGTTACCTCGAGCGAGGTCTCGGGGAGCAAGACGACGAACTCGTCTCCACCGTAGCGGCACGCTGCGTCTTCGACTCGGGTAAGGGTGTGGAGCAGGGCACCAAGCTCTGACATCAGCGCGTCGCCCCCCGCGTGGCCGAACGTATCGTTGAAATGTTTGAAGTGGTCGATGTCCAGCATCATCAAACCGACGGGCATTCCGCTGCGGGCAGAGCGGCTGATTTCGCGCTCGAGCGTTTCCTCCAGGTATCGACGGTTGAACAGGCCCGTGAGCGGATCCTTGATGGACTGATCGCGAAGCTGTACGCGAAGCCGAATGTTCGTGAGGGCTAACCCGAGATGCTCGCACACGGATACCGCGAGCGCCTCGCTCGCTGCGCTCGAGGGCGGCGTGTTAGAGAGGCTCGCGGTCCCGGAGCTGGCAAGGGCGAGGAGGCCGGTCGCTCTCCCTTGAACCATGAGAGGGATACACAGGAGGGCCTCCACACCATCCGCGGCGTGAGTGCACCGTGGGGCCGAGTTCTCAGCAAGATGTCCGTGCCGCCGACCACGGCGCAACGCCCAGCAATCCTCGGGTGCGAACACCTGGTCACCCCACGTGCTGTCACCCCAAGAGGTCATCACCTCCACAACGTTTCCGGACTCATTCTGCAAGAAAAATCCGCCGGAAAAGTCCCCGAAAAGCCGGGAACCAAAACTCGCGGCAACGTTGAATACTTCGTCGGACGACTCAACGGCGTGGAGGTAATCGACCATCTCGCCCATGAGGGTCAGCTCGCGGGTACGCCGTTCCAGTTCCGCCTCCACAAGCACGTGTCCGGTCACATCCCGCCACCCAGCTGCCAAACCATCACCGATTCTCACGGCACGAACCTCATAGGCACCGATGAGTCGCTTCCCACCGTGCTCGGCATCCTCGTGCTCCAGGGACTGCGTGGCCAGCGGCTCACCCGTCTCCACTACGCGACAGAACTCGTCGAAAAGCTCCCGCTTGTGACGTTCCGCGATGGTCCTAACGAGACCTTCGCCTACGTCGCCTTGCGGAGAGCTGCCGCTGGTGAGCTGGAGGTCGACGATTCGGCCGGCCTCGTCGCGGACAGCGGTGAACGTGCCAAACGCATCAAGCAGATGCTCGAACAATTGGTCTAGAACGGAGTCGTCGCCCGTTAGGTCTATAACGGAGTTTGCCTTCGTTTCCTTCTCGGTCGATGACTCCATGATGACCTCATCCCCCAAGAACATTTACTCAGATTACGGCTGACGCGCCCGAAAAGCAGGGATTCAGTACTTCCGTGAAACGTGCCACAACATTCCCGATTTAACTCAACAAAAGGTTCGAACCCATCAGTGCCCTCGGGAGACACCGTCGCTCGTTGGTTCGTGGACCTACGTTTCAGATGTCGGGGGCGTCGGGGGCGTCGGGGGCGTCGTTTGGCACTCACCGTTGACAAAAAGGACATCCACTCGGCCGTCTTTGCTCACGTGGTGGGTGTGATCGTTCTTGCCCTCGCCGTCGAACGCGGCCACGTCGATGTTGATGACCACGAACGGATTGTTGTGCGAGTTCGTGACGTGACAGATCGTGATCTTGTGATCGCCGTGTGCGTCCTTGGGCGTTGCCATGATGGGCACCGCAACCGCCAGCGCCAGGATCACTCCCAACGCCACCATGGCTGGGACTCTGCGGTAGAAAATGCGTCTCATATCGAACTCTCCTGTCCCTTATCGGCCCGGGTTGACGTGACCGCTCTCTGCGTCGTCCGACCCTAGTGCTGAGTTGCGAATGAGTACCAATCGCGTCACCCGACACTCAGCGTGGGCGCTCGCTAGAGTTCCGGCTTCTCGAGAGGAGAAAACCGTGCGCAAACGCTTCCTGCTGACTCTGACTGTCGTTGCCCTGATCTTTGCAATGCTCCCCGGCTCGGCGATCGCCAAGAAGGGCGGAGAAAAGGCCAACCCGGACAAGGCCAACGGCTACTACCTGTCTCTTGGCACATCGCTGGCGGCGGGGACACTGGCCGACGGAATGGGCGGTTCTATCGGGTTCAGCCCATCCAGCTACACCGACTTCCTTGCAGGACGATTGGCGCAGGATGATTTCAAGGCCCGCAAGCACGTCAAACTGGGGTGCCCAGGAGAAACGACGCTGTCGATGATGACCGGGTTCGACCCCGACGGCTCTCCGTCTGTTTGCCACCCAGGTGTGTTGGATACCTACAAGACTGGAACCCAGTTGGGCGACGCTCTTGCGCACCTTTCCAGTGGCAAGGGCAAGCAGACCAAGTTGATCACCATCGATATGGGCGCCAACGACGCTCTTCAGACTCTAGAGGCGTGCGTAACGGACTTGGCCTGCATCCTTGGTGATCTGGAATTGACGAAAGCCAACCTGAGGTCGATTCTGGCTGACATCCGAGAGGTGTACGACGGCCCCATCGTGGCCATGAACTACTACAACCCCAATCTGGTTGCGTGGTTCCTCGATCCCGGCCTCGCCGCACTCACTGCGGCCCTTCAATCCCTCTACAACGATGGGCTCGAGACCGTCTACGCGGACTTCGACGTCTTGCTTGCAGACGTTGAGGTCGCCTTTGGCAGCAGCGACTTCTCGGACGCCAACGGGAATTTCGTCCCCGACAACGTCGAAACCATCTGCGCGCTGACGTTCATGTGCTCAGATGACAACATCCACCCCACACCCGTTGGATACGAGTTCATCGCCGGCGTCTTTGAGGCGACCATGGCGGGCGCTGGGCTCCTCTAGGGCCGACGGTAACAATCGAATGCGACTTCCGCCTCGTTTCGGCCGAGCTGATTGGCGTATCCTGCAGTCAGCAGAAAAGGAGGCCTGTTGATCAAGCAAGGTCAGAGGGTCACCGAGATGACTCGGAAGGTCGGCCAGGTTGGGCGGGTCGGAACCGTCAAGGCGCTCCACGACATGACCGTCGAGGTCAAGTGGGAGGATGGTCACACCAGTGTCATATCCCGCGTCGCCCTGAGGCCGGCAGGAAAGCAGAACTGAGCAGGTAGACGGCCCGTCAGCTGCCGTCGGTTGCGGAGGTAACCGTATGGAACTAACTACGCCCGCGTTCGACAATGGCCAGCCAATCCCCGGCGAGTACGCCTTCTGCCTGCCCGACCCGGACACTCACGCCACACTCGGGCCCAACCGCAACCCGGCGCTCATGTGGTCCGATGTGCCCGAGGGCACGGAGTCGTTGGTGCTGATCTGCCACGATCCCGTGGTGCCAACCAGCGGCGAAGACGTCAACCAGGAGGGACGCGAAGTGCCCGCAGATTTGGCTCGCACCGACTTCTTTCACTGGATTCTGGTCGACATATCCCCCGACCAACCCAACCTCGACGAAGGGGAATTCTCCGATCGAGTGACGCCACGCGGCAAGGACGGGCCAGACGGGCCACGAGGAACCCGCCAGGGGGTTAACGATTACACGGGCTGGTTCGCCGGCGATGCCGATATGAGCGGCACCTATTTCGGCTACGACGGTCCCTGCCCACCGTGGAACGACTCGCTGGTCCACCAATACGTGTTCACTCTCTACGCTCTCGATGTGGACCGCTGCCCGGTGGAAGGGAACTTCAACGGAGCCGATGTTCGCGCCGCCATGGAGGGCCACGTGCTGGCGCAAGCCTCGGTCACCGGTACCTACACCCTTAATCCGCGCCTCACCGCCTAGCGAACCCTCGGCCCCTACATTGCGAGCATGACCCGCGTTGTCGCGGTGCTAGTCCTGGTTTTCGCGGCTTGCACTTCCACCCCGAGCACCCAAACCGCTGCCGTGCCGACGGTGGTGTCGACCACCACGTCGACCACCACGTCGACCACTAATCCTCCTCCCACCACGTCATCAACGACGACCACCACTACGACGACGATTCCTTCCGTGTTGGTCGATGGGATCGTGACCACAGCCGACGGTGCTCCGCTCGACGATGCTGTCGTTACTTCACCGTTGGCGACGGCTACGAGCAATGACGCGGGTGCGTTCACCATCGAACTGAGGGTTGGCGACACCATCACCGTGGGTCGCCCGGCCTGGCTGCCGGGCGAGACGGTCTGGGAGGGCGGGGAGTCACTTGATGTGGTCCTCGAGCCCCGGGTGGTCAACGCGATTCGGGTGAGCCGTTACGTGGCGATGGAGCCCGATTCGTTCTCTGCCCTGCTTGAAATGGCCGATGGCTCAGCGGTGAACGCACTCATCTTCGACACCAAGGACGAGACCGGACAGGTGCTCTACAACACCGCGGTGGAGTACCCCCACGACATCGGAGCCGTTGCGGACATCTACGACCCCGCCGAGCTCATCGCTCTGGCAGATGCCCACGGCCTGTACACCATCACCCGATTGGTCTCCTTCGAGGACCCGATCCGGGTCCAGGCCGATCCAGACACCAAGCTGGCGGGGGCATGGGTAGACATGTCGGACCCGGCGAACTGGGCCTACATACTCGACCTCGCCACCGAAGCCTGCGAGCTGGGGTTCGACGAGATCCAGTTCGACTATGTGCGCTTCCCGGCAGGCATCACCGGCGCGGCTCTGGTCCAGAAGGGAACCTTCACCGAGGAAGGACGGATCGCCGCCATAACCGCCTTTCTAGCCGAAGCGAGATCGCGGCTACACCCGATGAGATGCGCGGTGGCGGCGGACGTCTTCGGCATCATCATGTCGAGCCCAAACGATGAAGGGATCGGCCAGAAGGTGGAGGAGACGTCGGCACACGTGGATGTGTTGAGCCCGATGGTCTATCCCAGCCACTACTCCCCCGGCTGGCTGGGTTTCGGCGACCCCAACGATCACCCGGGTCCGGTGGTGGCCGACGCCCTGGCCGGCGCCGATCGGATGGATCCCACCACCATCTTGCGACCGTGGCTACAGGCCTTCTACTACTCCCCGGCCCAGATCGGTGTCGAGATATCTGAGGCAACCAACGGCGGGTACGGGTGGATGCTGTGGAACGCCGGCGGCGAATACAACCCCAATGCCCTGCCGTCCGAGGGGGAGCCGTTGGAGGAAGAGCCTGCAGAGGACGGCTAGGAAGTTTCGTACGTCAGCTGACACAACGGTTGTTGCAACCACTTCAGCAGGGTGACAACGGCGCCGAAACACAGACATGACTGTCGTCCTCGACAAGGACCTGCCCGGCGCGCCCGATCTCGACGGTCGGCCGGTAGTTACCGCCGGAGCTCAGCAGCGCAAGGGCGACCGTGTCGGGTTGGTCGTGGCGGCGCTTGTTGTCGTTTTCGGCATCGGCTTCGTCCCCATCTTCAATATTCCGTCGTGGACCATCCGCATGGCGTTGCTGCCGCTGGTAGCCGCGGCAGGGCTACCTTGGCTGCCGACCGTGCGCCGGTCAGGCCAGCGCCTTGCTGTCTCTGCGGCCTCGGCATTCGCGGTCATAGCGCTAGTCACCGCGGTCGTTTCCCCCAGACCTCTGGTCGGCCTGACGGGCGACTACGGGTGGGGCACAGGAGCCATTTTCGTCGCCGGCCTCGTCGGCATTTGGGCACTGGGGGCGTCCTCGTCACCGGGCTGGAGCCGACACATCCAGACTGCGCTCCTTGCGGTCGCCTCGCTCAATGCCGTTGTCGCTCTTGCACAACTTGCTATCCCCGACATCTTGCCCGCTCTGGAGGTTGACGGCGGGCGAGCGCCCGGTCTCACAGGGAACCCGGTGCATCTGGCCGCGTTGTTGATGGGGGCGGTGGCGCTGTGCGCCTCCCGCGCCAGCACTCGGACAGCGTGGTGGGCAGGAGGGGCCGCGCTCCTCACCGCGGCCGCGCAACTCACCGGCTCGCGCTTCGTCCTCGTCGTGGTGGTCATTGTCGCCGTAGCCCAGTTCCGGCCCAACGGAGTGAAGACAGGCTCTATGGTCGCGGCCGCGCTATTGGCAGGTGTCCTTGCAGGAACCGCCCTCGCGAGCGGACCAGTGGGCTCGGCCGTCAGCTCGGCCGACCGTGTCGGGACAAGGGGCGTAGCCATCCGTCTCGATATATGGGGCGCTGGTGGACAAGCGGTGGCGGCGAACCCATTGGGCCATGGCCCCGGGCAATTCCGAGATGCCGTAGCACCGTATGGCACGCCCGAGATTGCGGCCGCCTTGGCGCCGAACGAGTTGCCCGCTGACGCCCACAACATCGTCATCGAGTACGCGGTCACGACTGGGCTCGCCGGGGTCATGGCGCTCATGTTGTGGATCGGCGCCGCTCTGTTTGCGGCCCGAGGCCCGCTGGCGTGGTTCGCACTGGCCCTGCTTGGATTCCACCTCGTTCAGCCTCAGTCGGTCATTACCACACCACTCCTTTTCCTGGCGCTGGGCGCTGCGGCAGCGACCTTGAAACGCGACGAACGCCGACCATTGTCTCGTCGGGTGGCATCGGCGCTGCTTCTAGTCGTTGCAGGAGCGGCCGCGGCCGCCTTTGTCGTCGGCGATTACCACCTGCACCGGGCCCGGCTCGACTTCGACCGGTCCAGCGCGGTCACTGCCGAGCGGCTTATCGGGCACTGGGCGCAACCTGCTCACGAGTTGGGAAAGATCGAGGTATTCGAGGCCATCACATCGAAGAGTTACGACTTCGACTCCGCTCTCGGGTGGTTGACATCTGCGGCTGCCTCCGATCCGGGGGATCCCTCCAGTTGGGTCGCTCTGGGCATGCTGGAGTTGGCGGATGGTCGTCATGTCGAAGCCAGCATCCACCTCAACGAGGCACTGCGGACCTACCCGTGGTGGATGCCAGCCCTCATGGGGATGGCCGAAGTGGAGGCGGCACAAGGTCATCATTCCGAGGCGCTCATGTGGGCCGAGCGGGCAGCCGCGGTTCGTGCCACTCCCGAGGCGCTGGCGCTCGTCGAACGCCTCCGCTCCTCCGGCTGAGGATTCCGCCGACCTGGAAGGGTCAGTGGCAGGCCCTATCCGTCGTATGACAACTGACAGAAACCGTGGTTGCAATACCCGCCAGGGTTCTTGGCCAGATACTGCTGGTGGTAGTCCTCGGCGTAATAGAACTGCCCAGCTTCGGCGATCTCTGTGGTGATCGACCCAAAACCGCCTTCTGTGAGCTGTTGCTGATAGCGGTCGCGCGACCTCTTGGCCGTCTCCAGCTGGGAATCGGTGGTGGTGTAGATCGCCGAGCGGTACTGGGTCCCGGTGTCGTTCCCCTGACGCATGCCTTGAGTCGGGTCGTGCTCTTCCCAAAAGGGCTTGAGCAGCTCGTCGTAGGTGACCTGGGCCGGGTCGTAGACGACCACCACCGCTTCGGCGTGGCCGGTGCGGGTTGTGCAGACCTCTTCATAGGTGGGGTTGGGTGTGAACCCACCCATGTAGCCGGCGGCGGTGGTGTAGACACCGGGGATCTGCCAGAAGATGCGCTCGGCGCCCCAGAAGCAACCCATGGCGAAGTAGGCCACTTCCATGCCGTCCGGGAACGGCCCAACGAGTGGATTGCCGTTCACGAAGTGGGCTGCGGGCACTGCGATGGCCTCGGACCGGCCGACCAAGGCGTCGTCAGGATCGATCATGTTGGATTTCTCTCTGCTGAACATGTGTCTACCTCCCAACGCTCGGAATCGTCGGTTCGTTCCTAGGAATTGGCCGCGATGAACTTGAGCACCCGTTCCCAGGCATCGACCGACTCATTCCCGTAATCGTCTTGCTTGCGATCGAAGAACGAATGGGGGGCATGGGGGTAGGTGACTATCTCGTGAGAGACCCCGGCCTCCTCCAGTGCTGCGTCGAACTCCGCTATGACATCTGGTGGGATACTGGGGTCGTCGCCGCCCATGAGCCCAAGCACCGGGCAGGCGATGTCGGAAGCGGCTTCGATCGGAGTGGGAGTTCCCTGGGGATACTGAGCCAGCGGGTTGCCGTAGAAGCCGATGGCACCGGCCAACCCATGCCCGCTGCCAGCCTGCAGCCACGAATTCGACCCACCGAAGCAGAACCCCACCGTGAAGATGGGCCGGTTCGGATCCGCAGAGCGAAGATGGGCAACGGCAGCTGCGGTGTCGCCCGTGACGCCAGCAGCGATGGTCTGCTGGACGTGCGGCATGTAGTCCCAGTCGTTTTCGCGCTTGTCGACCCCGGCGGTTCGCCCGAAGTAGTCGATCGCTACCGAGTCGTAACCGGCCTGGGCGAACCGCACCGCAAGCTCCTCGTAGAAGCGATAGAGGCCACGCACATCAGGCAACACGACTACTGCCGGCCCAGTTCCGGCCGCCACCGCTTCGAAGGCTGCGAATGAAGTTCCATCGGCCGAGGTCAGGTTGAGATCCTTGCAGGCGACCTCTTTCCCGTTGTCCGCTATTGGGGGCGCCGAGTCGGCGTCAAAGCACATGGCGCAACCCTACTTTGTCGCCGTCTCGCAGTACCCGGTTGTGTCCATCCGCTGCAAGCTAACCGACCGCCCACTTTCGGTGTTGTTGTATCAATTCTCTCCGGACCCGATGCCTAAAGAACAGCGTCGCCGTGTCGATAAACCACCGAACGCCCCACAAGAAGAAATGATTACTGCACCCACACCCGTTAATGAGGCCGCCCGCTTGGAGGAGCTACGCAGCTACGCCGTGCTCGACACGCTTGCCGAGCAGGCCTACGACGACATCACATACCTGGCGTCGAGCATCTGCGGGACACCGATCGCCCTTGTGAGCATGGTCGATAGCGAGCGTCAGTGGTTCAAATCGCGTGTCGGACTTGAGGCGACTGAGACGTCGCGCGACCTGGCCTTCTGTGCCCACGCGATCCTCAAGCCCGAAGAGCTCTTCGTCGTTGAGAACGCTCTCGACGACGAACGTTTCGCGAACAACCCCCTGGTCACCGAGGACCCAGCCATCCGCTTCTACGCCGGCGCCCCGCTGACGACCTCCACGGGCAACGCACTGGGCACCCTCTGCGTCATCGACACCGAGGAACGCAAGTTGACAGAGGAGCAGGCTCAGGCGCTGCAAGCCCTGTCACGCCAGGTGATGGCGCAACTCGAGCTGCGGCGCAGCGTTGCCACGCTGGAGGCGCAGGCAAAAGCACAGCAGCTCTATGAGGATCAGCTGCAGGATTACCAACGAAAGTTGGAGATCAAGCACGCCGAGATGACACGCCTCAGCGTCACCGATCCATTGACGGGCCTGGTCAACCGCCGCGCCTTTGTCGATACCTTGGAGCGCGAGCTGGCGCGCCACGCTCGCTACGGAGAAGAAGTGGCACTGGCCCTCATCGATATCGACGAGTTCAAGCCGTTCAACGACAGCTTCGGCCATCCTCATGGCGACGGTGCGATCGAGGCAGTAGCTCGGCTGCTCGTCGGGGAGAGCCGCGCCACCGACCTGGTCGCCCGCTATGGCGGCGACGAGTTCGCCATCATCTTGTCAAACACCTCACCCGAGGGGGCGAAAGTACTGGGAGAGCGGTTCCGACGTGCCGTGGAACGAGCCGAGTGGGACCAGCGCCCCATTACCGTAAGCGTCGGCATCGCCGCCGCTGGAGAGTCGACCAACAGCGTCGAAGCTCTGATCGATGCGGCCGATATTGCCTTATACGAGGCCAAGGGTGCTGGTCGCAACCAGGTGTCGGTGGCTGGTTAATTGCCCGCTTCAGCCCTTTGGCGAAGCACGTCCTTATCTGCCATCTTGCCCGACACGGCACACCAGATCTCGCTACGTCCGCCAGCGCGCGGTGAGGCTGCGCCCTGTCGGCAGGCCCAGCACCGCTCCACTTCGACCAGTTCGGAGCGCAACGGACACATCACCATGCCACCGACAACCGGCAGCCAATCTCGCTTGACCATGAGCCAACTGTTTCACAACCGCCACACTGCGATTAGGGCACAAAGACCCCAGGAGCACTCAGGAAGAGTTATGGCCTAGTTGAGGAAGGAACCGTGGCGTCACAACTGGACTCTTCGAGGCTTGGGTAGATTCGACGTTGTGATAACACGCGCCGCTGTGCTCTGGGCCGGCTCCTAATGGGACGAGAAGCTCCTCCCGGCCGCTCGGCCTACGCCCATTTCGAGCCACTGCAAACCCGCTGGTTGGACAACGACGTCTACGGGCACATCAACAACGTCGTGTTCTACTCCTACTTCGACACGGTGATCAATCGATTCCTCATCGACCGCGGCGGCCTCGACATCTCACAGGGAGGGGTGATCGGGGTGGCAGCAGAATCTCATTGCACTTTCCACGCTCCTCTGAGCTTTCCGCAGGCTCTGGAAGCTGGCATGGCGGTCAGCCACATCGGCACCTCGAGTGTTCGCTACCACGTTGGCGTCTTCGCATCGGACAGAGAGGAGGCTGGCGCCTCTGGAGAATTCGTCCACGTTTTCGTCGACCGCCGCACCCGCCGCCCGGTTGCCATGCCGGAGACGGTCAGAACGGCGCTACAGAGCCTGCTACTGGCTCCCTAGATGCGAACCTCGGGGTCGAGGTGTTGGTATGCACCAGTCCGCAGGTGGCACGCAGCTTCGTGATGGGTTTCGCCCGCCACCTGGAGCAACTGGGGGCGCTCAACGTCGCACACGCCCATGCAGGCGATGGGGCACCGGGGATGGAATTTGCAGCCCGTAGGCGGATTGAGCGGGCTGGGAACATCACCCTCGAGGATGACTCTCTCCCGCCGCAGTTCTGGGTTGGGCACCGGGATCGCAGACAGCAGTGCCCTGGTGTAGGGGTGAGTCGGGTTGCGATACAGCGCGTGACGCTCGGTCGCTTCCACCATGTCGCCCAGATACATCACTGCCACCCGATCGGAGATGTGCTCCACCACCGCCAGGTTGTGAGCGATGAAGAGGAGGGTCAGATCCAGCTCGCCCTGTAGCTCGCGCAGCAGATTCAGCACCTGAGCCTGCACCGAAACGTCGAGCGCCGACACCGGCTCGTCGGCCACAACGAACTTGGGCCGCAGGATCAACGCCCTGGCGATGCCGATGCGCTGGCGTTGGCCGCCCGAGAACTCATGCGGAAAACGCCTGGCGTGCACTGCCTCCAAACCAACGATCTCCAACATCTCGGTGACCTTTTGGCGGCGCTCATCGGCGTCGCCCACCCCGTGGATCTTGAGCCCTTCGGCGATGCTGTCGCCGACCAGGGTGCGCGGGTCGAGGGAAGAGAACGGATCCTGGAAGATGATCTGCATCTGCTTACGGATGGCTTTGAGCTGGCGGCCTTCGAGGTGGGCAACATCGTGACCCTCGAAGTGGATCGTTCCTGACGTCGGATCGAGCAGTCGCACCAGCATTCGCCCCAGCGTTGTCTTGCCGCACCCGGATTCGCCCACCAGTCCGAGTGTCTCGCCCTTGTAGATGTCGAACGAAACGTTGTCGACCGCTTTCACGTGCCCAATAGTGCGCTTGAGGATTCCCCCCTTCACGGGGAAGTCCTTGGTCAGGTCGCGGACCTCAATGAGCGTCTCTTCACTCATGCGCCTGATACAGCCAGCACCGCACGGTGTGACCATCTCCTGTGTCTTCCAACGACGGCTGGCGCTGGGTGCAGATCTCGAGCTTGTTGTCGATGCGCGCTTGGCAGCGCGGGGCAAATCGACATCCGTCCGGCAGGTTGACCAGGCTGGGCACGGTGCCCGGAATGACGGCCAGCTCATCCAACACCTGTCCCAACACCGGGATCGAACCGATGAGGCCCTGGGTATAGGGATGTTTGGGATCGTTGAACAAGGTGGTGACATCGGTCTCCTCGACGATCTCGCCGGCGTACATCACCGCCACCCGATCTGCCATCTCGGCTACCACCCCCAGGTCATGGGTAATGAGAACCACCGCGGTGCCGCGGTCACGCTGCAGGTCTCGCATGAGATCCAGGATCTGCGCCTGGATGGTGACGTCGAGCGCAGTGGTTGGCTCATCAGCGATGAGCAGCTCGGGCTCACACGCCAAAGCCATGGCGATCATCACCCGCTGCGCCATGCCTCCAGACATCTCGTGCGGATACGACTTGGCCCGACTCTCGGGATCGGGGATACCAACCTGGCGCAGCATCTCGATCGCCTTCTCCTCTGGTACATGCTTTTCGTAATCGCGGTGGATATCGAAGACCTCGGAGATCTGAGCGCCCACCTCGTATACGGGATTGAGCGAGGACTGCGGCTGTTGGAAGATCATCGATATGGCGTCGCCCCGCATCGCCTCGAGCTCCTTGGTAGACAGCTCGGTCATGTCGCGCCCGTCGAACAGGATCTTGCCGGCGTTGACCTTCCCCGGGGGCGGCACCAGCTGCATAATCGAGAGTGAGGTGACGCTCTTGCCGCACCCGGACTCCCCTACCAGGCCGAGCACCTCGCCCTTGCGAACCGACAGATCGACTCCGTCCACCGCTTTCACCACACCGTGGCGGGCGTGGAAATAGGTACGCAGGTCCTGAACCTCGAGCAGCTTGTCATTTGAATCAGCCATCAGTCCTGCAACGACGGGTCGAGTGCGTCGCGCAACCCATCACCCAACAGGTTGAAGCCAAGCACGGTGAGCATGATCATGAGTCCCGGGAAGAACACCAGGTGCGGGGCGGTGAAAACTTGGTTGCGCTCCGACGCCAGCATGGTCCCCCACTCAGCCGACGGCGGCTGCGCCCCCAGTCCCAGGAACGAAAGTCCGGCCACGTCGAGAATGGCTGTCGCCAACCCAAGCGTCGCCAGCACTACCAACGGCGTTAGGGCATTGGGAACAACTCGGGTCCACAAGATGCGCACGCTCGATGCCCCCAGTGAGCGCGATGCAGCCACATAGTCGAGCTCCTTGATAGAGAGAACTCCGGCGCGCATCACCCTGGCGTAGACCGGAATCGAAACGATCACTACCCCCAACATGGCGTTGCGGATCCCTGGGCCGAGCACTGCGACGATGGCGATAGCCAACAAGAAAGACGGGAAACCGAGAACCACATCCATGATGCGCATGATGATGTTGTCTGCCCAACCGCTCCAGAATCCGGCTATGGAGCCCAGCAGTGCGCCGATCGTGACAGCGACCACCACCACGGTGATTCCCACCAGAAGGCTGATCCGAGAACCGTAGACGACCCGGGAGAATTCGTCCCGCACGTTGCCGTCGGTGCCCAGCAGGTGCTGAGGTTGGTCTTCGCTGTCGCAACGGAACATGCCGATGAAGTCGAGGGCGTCGTAACAGGGGGCGGTGCGCCGTTTCACACCCTCTTCCTTGCCGATAAGCACCTCGTTCGGCGCGAAAGGAGCGATGAGAGGAGCGAGTAGCGCCATCAGAATTAGGCCGCCAATGAGCACCATTCCAATCTGTCCGGTGCGACGACGACGCAACCGGCCGAATGCTCCCTTCCACAGCGATGTCGGCTTTTCAAGCAGGAAGTCACTGTCGGGCTCTGTGGCATAGGGGTTGCGGCGCAGGAAGTTCGTCATCTGCTCACTCCAACCTGATCCGGGGGTCGAGATAGCCGTATGAAATGTCGACCAGCAGATTGATGATGACGTAACCGCTGGCAGCCACCACAGTGACGGCCTGGACGACGGGGAAATCGCGCGAGGTAATCGCCTCGACCAGGGCAGTGCCAACCCCAGCCAGCCCGAAGATGCTTTCTGTGAGCACCGCCCCCGCCAACAGTGCCCCCATCTGCAGGCCCACCACCGTTACCACCGGCAGCATGGCATTGCGCAGTGCATGGCGCCCAATGACGGTGCGCTCTCGAGCGCCCTTGGCGCGGGCCGTCCGCACGTAGTCGCGACCGAGCACGTCGAGCAGCGAAGAACGGGTGATGCGGGCGATAACCGCCATCGGAATGGTCGCCAAGGCCACCGCAGGCAGAATTAAATGCCTGATGCTGTCGCCCAGTACCTCCCAATCCCCTGTGATAAGCGAATTGAAGATGAAGTGATTTGAAATGAACTCCAAGACGTTGCCAAAGAACCCATCTTCGTTCACGCTCCAGCCCCACGCTTCGTAGAACGGAATCGAGCTGAGTCCAGCCGATAGCCGGCCAGACGGAGGTAACTCAAAGATCGTGTCCTTCATGATGAGCGCAAAAAAGTAGGCCAACAACAATCCAAGCCAGAAGACGGGCATCGACACCCCAACGTTGGCGACAACCATGGCGCCGACGTCTGCCGCCTTGTTGTGTTTCATGGCGGCGACCACGCCGAGCGGGATGCCTATGGCCAGCGCCACCAGAAGCGCCGTCAAAGCCAGCTCGATCGTCAGCGGCAGGCGCTCCACGAGCATCTGTGACACCGGCCGGGAAAAGCGGATCGAGTCGCCGAAGTCGCCTTGCACCATCTGCCCCATGTACTTGACGTACTGCACTGGCAGTGCTTCGTTGAGCCCGTTCTCCTCTGCGAAGAGATCGCAAGCCTCGGTAGTGGCCTTCTCGCCAAGCATGGACTTGCATGGATCACCGGGGATGGAGCGGACGAGCAGGAAGGTCACCAGCATGATCCCGAGAAGGACCGGGATAGCTAACAACAGCCTTCGGGTAACGAATTGCACCATGGGAAACGAGTGAGGCGCACCCTAACGGGTGCGCCTCACCAGTGTTATCGCTCCCGCCGGAGCGGGAAGCCGATTACTCGTCTGCCGGTGGCGGCGGGTTGATCAGGTTGCCCCACAGGCCGCTGTAGTACGAGAAGATTCCCGTATTGCCAACGTGCAACGGGTTGTCGGCATCGATGCCGGCGGCAAACGACACGATGACATCGTTGGCGTCGAAGGTGCTGCCGTCGTGGAAGGTGACACCCTCACGCAGGCTGCAGGTCCACACCGTTGCATTCTCGTTGCCCGTGCAGTCCGTGGCCAACCGCGGCTCAACAATACCCGAGTCGATGGCGTAGCCCAGCAGCGGCTCGACTACTTGCTGGCACGGAGCCAGCGACTCGCCGTCGGTCTCATCGGCGCAGTACAAGCTGATCGGCTCGGCGTTCTGCATGAACACGAAGGTGTCCTTGCCCGGGTCGGCCCGGTGGAACAACGGCGCTCCGAAGGGTCGGAAATGAGCGTTGTCGACCGTTGCCAGGGCGGCCGACGCCGAGGCGCCGTTGGCGATGGGGACCATCGGCACCAGCTCCCTGATGGCATTGTTGGCCGCCTCGTAGACCGGCGCTGCCACAGCGGCGTCAGCGATGGTGGCCCCTTCATCCAAGAGCTCGTAGATCTCCGGATGTGGCGTGCCGAACCCGGCGTAGGTCTTCCCGAAGTGGAAATCCAAGAAGTTGGTCACGTGCGGATAGTCCGCACCCCAACCCAGCAGATACAACCCGTCGTAGCGGCCATTGGTGGATTCGTCGATGAACTCACCCGACTCCACCACCACAACCTCGGCTGTGATGCCGAGGTTCTCCTCGAGCTGAGTTTGGAACTCCACTGCCACCAGGCCGGGCTCGGGCAGATAGCCGCGGAACACGTCCCGGTAATAGATCGTCGTGTCGAATCCATCCGGGAAGCCAGCCTCGGCCAACAAGGCGCGGCCTGCCTCCGCATCGAATTCGTACCAGTCGTCTCCTTCACAGGCCAGCTCGATAGAGCATGGAGTGAAGTGCGAGGCAACCTGTGACCCCACGGGGTAGAAGTTGTCGACGACGCGCTGACGATCGATACCCATGGCGATGGCTTGACGCACCTTGACGTCGGCGAACACGGTGTCGCCGCCAGGAGTGCCGAAAGGATCGAGGTCGCTCGTTATCGCCAGATACAACACGTTGGGATTGGCTACCGGTATGAAGGTCAGGCTGTCGTCTCCCTGGACGGTCTCGAAGTCGTCAGGGCTCAGGTTGGTGATCTGGTCTACGTTGCCCGACTGAAGCTCCAGCAAACGCTGCGCGCCCTCTGTTGCCCAGCGGAAGACCAGCGTCTCATAGGGCGCAGGGTCACCCCAGTAGTCGTCGAACCTGGAGAAGTTCACGCTGTCGCCACGGTTCCAGGAATCGAGAGCCCAGGGACCGGTCCCGATCGGATTATCGAGCGGGGCGCCTCCGGTAGCCTCGAGATGCTCTTCCGGCTGGACGCCGAATGGAGTGAACGCTGCGATGGCCTTGAAGGCCGGCACCGGCGAGCACATGTTGAACGTGACCTCGTACTCAGCAGTGGCCTCGACCGAGCTGATGACGCCGCCGTAATCGCAGTCGGGTGCCACCACCGACTTGCCTTCGAAGTCGCCGCCTGACGGTGCGTCGGTCGCGGCCGGTGCGTCGGTCGCGGCCGGTGCGTCGGTAGCTGACGGTGCGTCGGTAGCTGACGGTGCGTCGGTAGTTGGAGATGCTTCGTCGTCGCTGCATGCGGCAGCGACCATCATGAATGCAGCCAGGATGGCTAGCAGTTTCAAGAATTTCATTAGGGGATCCTTCTTCCTCCTCCAGGGGGTTCCCCTGGACTTGATAAAAACACTAGCGGCGTTGCGCCCTGGCGGCACCTCCATAACCACCGCAAGAGGCCATCTGACCACTCTTAGCCTGCTTCCTAGACTCTTTCGATGGCCTCTCCTCTCGCTGAATACTGGTCGCTCGATCCCTCGGTGGATTTCCTCAACCACGGCTCGTTCGGCGCCTGCCCCATACCCGTTCTCGACCACCAGGCGCGCCTGAGAGACAGCCTCGAAGCCGATCCGGTTCGATTCATGACCGAGGAGCTGGAGCCGCTGATCGACAAGGCAACCATCGCCCTGGCCAACTTCATCGGGTCGGACCCAGCCGACGTTGTCCCGGTGTCTAACGCAACTGGCGGCGTGAGTGCCGTGCTGCGCTCGTTGCGGTTCGAGCCGGGCGATGAACTGCTCACCACCGACCACGCTTACAACGCGTGTCGTAACGCACTCGAGTTCGTTGCTGCCAGGGCGGGAGCCAAGGTCGTCGTAGCGAACATCCCGTATCCCATCGAGTCGCCCCACCAGGTCACCGAAGCGGTCTTGGCGAAGGTGAATCCCCGGACCGCGCTTGCGATGCTTGACCACGTCACGAGCGACACGGCGCTGGTGTTCCCTATCGCCGAACTTGTAAGTGCCTTGCAGGAGCGCGGCATCGACACCCTGGTCGACGGTGCCCATGGTCCGGGAATGGTGCCCCTTGGCGTCGAAGAGTTGGGGGCCGCCTACTACACGGGTAACTGTCACAAGTGGCTGTGCGCACCAAAGGGGGCGGCGTTCCTGCACGTGAGGCCAGATCGCCAAGCCGGAATCATGCCGCCAGTCATCAGCCACGGAGCCAACTCGACTCGAACCGACCGATCCCAGTTTCAACTGATGTTCCAATGGACCGGCACTGCCGACCCCAGCGCTTTCCTGGCCGTGCCTGCTGCGCTGGAGTTCATGGGCGGCTTGGTGGGTGGTGGCTGGCCCGAGGTGATGGCCACCAACCGCTCTCTGGTTCTGGCAGGGCGAGACACGGTGTGCAACGCGCTGGGAGTCGATCCGGCGGCA
>JAOTWH010000171.1 GCA_029863035.1 Acidimicrobiia bacterium
ATCGTGTGGATGAGCCATCGTGACTCCGTATCGGCTGCTCCGGCTGGCTTTACCGTCACCGCCTCAACCGATGAGTCTCCAGTCGCGGCAATGGAAGATCTGTCACGTCGCATGGTTGGTCTGCAATTCCATCCCGAGGTCAGCCACACTCCCAATGGCAACGCCATGCTGAATCGTTTCCTCTTCGACATAGCCGGCGCCGAGCCCACGTGGACCGAATCGTCCATCATCGATCGCGCCGTGGCCGAGGTGAAGGCACAGGTCGGCGACGATCAGGTCATATGCGGGTTGTCGGGCGGCGTCGACTCTGCCGTGGCGGCAGCGCTTGTGCTGAAAGCAGTGGGCCCGCAGCTCACCTGCGTTTTCGTGGATACCGGTCTGCTGCGACGAGATGAGGGCGCTCAGGTCGTCGATACTTTCGAGAAAGCGTTCCATTCGAATCTGGTAGCCGTCGACGCCGGCGATCGGTTCCTGGGAGCGTTGAGCGGGGTGATCGATCCAGAGGAGAAACGCAAGATCATCGGCGAGACCTTCATCCGAGTTTTCGAGGAGGCAGCTGCCGATCTGGCAGACGCCAAGTTCCTGGTCCAGGGCACGCTGTACCCCGACATCATCGAATCCGGTACAGCGGATGCTGCCAAGATCAAAAGCCATCACAACGTGGGCGGCCTGCCTGAGGAAATGACGTTCGACCTCATAGAGCCATTGCGGGGGCTCTTCAAGGACGAAGTGAGGGCCATTGGCCTCTCTCTCGGGCTGCCTGCAGAGATCGTGTGGCGTCAGCCCTTCCCTGGACCGGGATTGGCTGTTCGGATTGTCGGTGAGGTGACTGCCGAGCGATGTGAGATCCTGCGAGCGGCCGACGCCATCATCACCGACGAGATCGAGGCTGCGGGGCTGGACGAGCAGCTTTGGCAATGGTTCGGCGTGCTGCCGGCCATCAAGACCGTCGGCGTGCAGGGGGATGAGCGGACCTATGCCCATCCGCTCATCGTGAGGGCGGTGCAATCGGAGGATGCCATGACCGCTGATTGGGCCCGACTGCCCCACGATGTGCTTGATCGGATTTCCTCTCGGGTGATCAACGAGGTGGCCGCCATCAACCGCGTGGCGTACGACATCTCGTCCAAACCCCCCGCCACTATCGAGTGGGAGTAGGGAGTGGCTTCTTCCTCCCCCGCAAGCGGGAGGGGAATCCACGCCCACGACTTTCCGTGACATATTCCAAGAAAGTGCAATCACTTCCTGCTCAAGCACTAGTCATTTCCAGTCGATAGAGCATGAGTAGCTACCCCCGAGGTGTGTAAGTGTCGTTTGAAGGCGACGCAGAGCTTCGCCAACTGTTCGGTGAAGAAATGGCCGAGCGCGTTGAGCGCTTGATCGAAGGGGCGCGCGCCATGCGTTCCGACGACCTCACCGACGACCTGACATCGATCATGTTCCGTGAGGGCCACACCATCAAAGGCACGGCTCGAGTCATGGGCTTCGACGACGTATCCCGCGCCGGGCAGATGATCGAAACGGTCTTTCAACAGGTGCAGCACGGCGATATCCAGCCTTCGGCAGGCCTGGCCGACGCCGTCGAGTACCTGGCATCGGCCATCGTGGCGGAACTCGAAGACGAGTCTGGCACAGGCGGTTCGCTCGCGAGAGCCATCAACTCCTTCAATGACGCTCTCGGACAAGGTTTCTCGTCGCATCCATCCGACGATCCACCAGTGACTCAACTCTTCGATTCCGATTCGGAACCTGTGGTGGAGCCCGAGCGCGGCGGTGTCGTGGAACTGGGCGGTTTGTTGGGTGCTCTTGATACCTGGGCGTCGGAAGACGTTGTTCGGGTCAACGCAGCCGAGATGTTCCGCCTGATCAATACTGTTGCTTCGCTTGGGGTGCATGCCCAGGGAATCCACCGTCTCATCGTCGAAGTCGCCGGATCGGGGGCAGACCCAGCCGAGACCCTTCGCCTCGAGGAGGCGCTCAAGTCCATGGAGAGCACCGTCGATGCCGCCCGCGAGAGCGCCGTCGCCCTGGCCTCGGCACAGTTGCATGAGGTCACCAACACATTCCCCCAACTGGTCAACTACCTCAGCAAGAAGACCGGCAAAGAAGTCCGCTTCGAGCTGGTGGGCGACGAGGAATCCGTTGACCGCCAGATTCTCGCCAAGCTGGCCGATCCTCTGCGACAGCTCATAGTGAACGCCATTGAGCACGGCGTCGAAACGCCCGCTGGCCGCCAAGAGGCTGGCAAGCCGCCTACCGCAACGTTGTTGATGAAGGCAAGTGTCAAGGAACACCGCCTCGAGGTTGTTGTGCAAGATGACGGCGCAGGAGTTGACTGGCCGACCGTTCAGCGAATCGCTGAGCGGCGCGGACTTCTGCCAGAGGGCCCCTCAGACGAGGGAGCCCTGCGTTCGCTCTTGTTCGCACCGGGATTCTCAACAGCCACTCAGCCAAGCGAGCTAGTCGGTGACGGGACCGGCCTCACTGCTGTGGCGCAAGCGGTCGAGGAACTAAGGGGCAGTCTCACTTTTGAGACGGAACCGGGACAGGGGACCCGGATCACCGTCGCCGTCCCAACTTCGAGGGCATTGCAGGATGCTCTGTTGGTCGACGCCGGCGGACATCAATGGGGGATCCCGGAGACTGCGGTTGTTGACGTGATCAACCTTGACCCAGACCCAGGACCACAAATCGTATGGAACGAGAGACCGATTCCCCTTGTGTCGTTCGCTCGCGCAGTTGGCATGGTCGACGTCGGCACTCTCAGTCAAGCTGTGGTAGTAACGGGGCCACTCGGGTCCGTGGCGTTGGCCGTGAAAGCGGTCTCGGGCCAACAGCAAGTGGCTGCCAAGGAACTGGGTCCGTTGCTTTCGGGTGCTCCACACCTGACGGGCGCAGCACTGCTGGCGGGTGGCGGAGTCGTAGTGCTGGTCGATCCGGCACGTCTTGCAGAACGCGCTCGCGAGCTCCCGGTGGACGATTCCGACAGGCCCTCGGTCCTGGTCGTAGACGACTCCAGGGGAGCACGGGAAGTGGTGGCTGGAGCGTTGGCTTCCAGCGGCTTTCTCGCCTCGGTGGCGGACGGAGCGGATGAGGCAATAGAGCTGTTGTCGTCGAGCTCGTTTGACGCTCTCGTAGTGGACTTCTCGATGCCAGGCTCGGACGGAATCGCCCTGGTCGAGCAGGTTCGAAGACAGTTCGGCATGGTGCCTGTTGTGATGCTTTCGGGTGTTGCCACCCCCGAGGATCAGATCCGAGCCCAGGAAGCTGGCGTCAACGCCTACTTTGACAAGGCCGACTTCCGAGAGGGTGTGCTGGCTGCGACCCTTCTTTCGCTTGTCGCCCGATCCAAAGAGGAGGCCGCATGAAGGTGCTCGTTGCCGACGACAGCCCTGTCATGAGGACAGCTGTGGCCAAGCTTCTCGAGCCCGAGGGCTATGAGGTTGTCTTGGCCGAAGACGGCGTCGACGCCATTACCCGCTTCTACCAAGAGGCTCCCGACCTGGTCTTGCTCGACATCCAGATGCCGAAGCTCAACGGCTACGTCGTATGCCGCCTGATCAAAGAGGACCCTGCCTCGGCTGGAATCCCCGTGATGATCCTGACGGTTCGCGATTCGGCAGAAGATCGCTACTGGGGAGTGAAGTCCGGTGCCGACGGATACCTCACCAAGGACCGCCTCGGCGAAGAGGTGGTGCACGCAGTGAAGGCCGCGTTGGCGCAGCGAGCATTGCGCGACCTGTCCCGAACCGAATCGAGTGCCCCACCCATGCGCCACGAAACCGACGTACTCACGCGGGTTTGTGAAGTGCTCGACCGCAAGCTGTTCGAGGCAACCGTCGTCAACGAGATCCAGAGCGTGGCTATTCGGCCCTTGAGCATGGCAGCCACAGTGCAAGAGATCATTACGAGCGTCAAGCGCCTTATCCACTTCGACGTTGCTGGCGTTGTGCTGGTCGATGACGGCCGCCTCAAGATCCACACTCCACATCGCTTGGATCCGGCCGACGTCGCCGAATTCCAGGACCTGTGTGACAGTCATCTTCGTGACCTCGCTGGTGGAGCCACACTTCCGTCTTCGTTCACCGTCGATGTGGTCCACATCGGAGATGATCCCGATGGTGATCCGCACGATCCAGACGGATGGCCCACCTTCCACGCTGTCCCGCTGCGCAGCAGAGGCCAACTCATCGGTTTGCTTGCGCTGGCCAGGCGTCAACCCGGTGCTTTCACCGATCAGATGCACGCCACACTTCGAATGATCACACCCTCCATCGTGTCCGTACTCGACTCGGCTCGCACGTTCCAGCACACAGTCGCCGACGAGGCCAGGGCTACGTTCAGCCAGCTCGGGTAAGACGTTTCACTCGTTTCTCGTTTCTCGTTTCTCGTCTCTCGTTCTTGGGCGTCTTCAACGAGTAACGAGTAACGAGAAACGCTTCTTGGGCGCGGTCAGGCTGAAGGCCTGCTTCCGTACACTCACGCGATGGACTCCGCCATTCTCGAGGGGCTAAACCCTCCCCAGCGTGAAGCAGTGGCGGCCACCGATGGGCCGGTGCTGGTCGTGGCAGGTGCTGGATCGGGCAAAACGCGAGTGTTGACGC
>JAOTWH010000172.1 GCA_029863035.1 Acidimicrobiia bacterium
GGACTCGTAAGCCAATCGATCACACGCCCAAGCGTGTTGACGGTGGCAATCGACCCAGCGACCAATGGTTGAACCGCGGGAAGACCTCGCCCGATTCCCGCCACCAAGCTCCCGAGGTGATAGGCGAGTCCGGTCCCCAGCCCCCCCTCTCCTCGGACGCTCACGCTACTCCAGCCCGAGAAGAGCTCCTCGAGCTCGCGGCGGTGGTAGCGGCGCTCGAAGGCGGCACTCTCCTTGCGCCACAGATAAGGCACCGTGACCACGGCTTGCCCTCCGGGGGCTACAAGACGATGCATTTCGGAGACGACCTCGCGGTCGTCCTGGCGGAAATAGAGAGCCTGAGTACAAAGAACGGCCGAGAAGGCCCCGTTCCGGAAGGGCAAAGGGATATCGCCGACCACGTCCGCTGATCCGAAACGAAGATCGATGTCTACGCCGATGACGCGACGCGAGGCGAGGAGCCGGCGATAGGGCTGCACGCCGCAGTAGAGGTCGAGAATCGGGTCATCTGCCTGCGGTAGCTCGGCGATAGCCGGCACAAGGGCGCGTTTGACCGCTGCCAGGTGAAGACCGTGGGGGTGGGAGAGACGGGGCTTGATCCGGTCGGCACGGATCTTCTCGATCTCGCCATCTGGCATCCGCTGCCGCATCACCAATCCGTCGACCGCCTCACCTCGCAGGCAGAAGGCCGGCGAGGAAGCGGCAAGGCATATCGACGGCAGATAGCTATAGAGGACTGGGCCGCCGTCGTGCCGAGCTCGGGTCTGTGGTCTGTGGTGATCTCGCTCATACCTTGCTGGCAGGCACCGAGTGGCGCCTCCTTGTGAGGTTCATGTTTGTGTTGACATATTCCAAATCCGGCCGCCGGATCCGCCGACCGAGCGTAGCCGACACGGAGTGGCCCCCATGCCAGAGGGCGGGTGGCTAACCCGGGTAGGCTCGCCGCGGTGGGACGTCCAAAGGCCCTGTTGCGAAAAGGAGCCACGGCGCTGTTTCGTGTCCGCCGGGTTCGGTCCCGTGCCCTGCGATTAGCCGCAAAGCGAGGCCGAGCGCTCGTCCTGTTGTATCACCGGGTCGCTCCCGAGGCGTCAGGGGCCCATGAAGTCATGCCAACAGTCCCTACCTCCCTGCTGCGAGCTCACCTCGAGGCGCTGAGTTCGACCGGGGACATCGTTCCACTCAGTGAGCTCCTTCAACAGGCGAGTCGAGGGGAACGGCCGAGGTTCGCCGTGACGTTCGACGACGACGATCGTAGCCATCACGACCATGCGCTTCCCGTCCTGCAGGATCTTGATGTTCCGGCCACGTTCTTCCTGTCGGGACGAAGTCTGCACGGGCTCGGCCCGTATTGGTGGAACCGGCTCGAGGGCCTGATCCGGCACGACGGACTCTCCTCCGTCGGTAATCGTCTGGGGATAACGGCGACAACACCGGCGGACCTGGCAGCTCGAATCGAAGGCACAGCGCTTGTAGAGAAACTCGATACCGCGAAGGTGATCGATGTCGATCAGCCGTTGAGCGGCACCGAGATCCGGTCACTTGCCAAGGCAGGCATGGAGGTGGGCTTCCACACCATCTCTCATCCAGTTCTTCTCGGACTTCCCGACGCCGAGGTAGATCGGCACCTAACCGAGGGCGTTACCGAACTTGCTGAGGCAGCGGGTTGCGACATCACCTATTTCGCCTATCCGCACGGCAAGGCGGACCGCCACCTCGCCCGCAGAGTCGAAGACGCTGGGTTCAGCGCTGCCTTCGTCGAAGGTGGGCGCCCGCTGCATCCCGACATGGACCGCTACCTGCTCGGGAGGTGGGGACCGGGCCCGGCTGATATCGACGATTTCATGGCCGGAGTGGCGCTGCGCCTTTCTCGTCCCAACAGGATGTGAGGAACGGGAGAGCAGCAGCCGTCACCCGCCCGTCTTTCGACCATGCGGATTTCACCGCGTTACCGCACTCGAAGCTCCACGCAATGGCCGCTGCACCCCCTGGTTAGCATCTGGCGACGGGTTGGAACTTTGGCGCAGTACACGTGTCCTACTGGTGGAGTCGCCGGCGGGCGAGCTGAGGAAGAGGGAGCCCTGCGATGACTGCAGCGTTGCCGTTGCGACGACGGTTCACGATCGCTTGGCCGTGAATCAGCCTGTCGACCCATCTAGGCCAGGGACTGCGAGCTCGCCGTCCCGGACGGACCAGCAAGTATGACGAGCAACGGACAGCACGATTGAACCCCCCCAAGAGTCTTATCTCGGTGGTCATCCCGACCCACAACCGGCGCCATCTCGTCCAACGAGCGATCGGTTCGGCTCTCTCCCAACAGAATGTCGACGTCGAGGTGGTGGTCTGCGACGACGGATCGACCGACGGCACTGCCAAGGCCATCGAGGCCATGGCCGATCCCAGGGTACGAGTAACGGCGGTCGAGGGACCTGGCGGTGTCAGCGCGGCTCGTAACCACGGGATAGCCCAAGCTCGGGGCAAGTGGGTGGCATTCCTCGACGACGACGACCTGTGGGCTCCCGGCAAGCTCGCCGCTCAACTCGAAGCGGTCGCACTCACAGGCCGGGAGTGGGCGTGTGCGGGAACCGTCGTAGTCGACACCGACTTGAGGATCCTGGCGGGAGACAAGCCCCCTTCCGCCGAGCTGATCGCCGACTCCGTTGCCTATCGCAACATCGTGCCCGGCGGCGCCTCCGGTGTGCTGGTGCGAAAGGCCGTCGTTGCCGAGGTCGGTGGGTTCGACGACGGGCTGCGGCACCTCCCGGATTGGGATCTCTGGACAAGACTGGCGATTCGTGGCCTTCCTGCCGTGGTTGAGGATCCGGTTGTGGCCTACGTCCTCCATTCTGGGAATGCGTCACTCGACGCACACGAGATCGCCGCCGAATTCCACACCCTTGACGAGCGCTACCGTCCGCAGCGAAATGGAGAACATGCCGATCGCGCCTATGTCTATCGCTGGGTGGGATCCTCGTCGTTGCGAGCCGGTAGGCGGCTCCAGGCAGTGCGCTCCTATTCCCAGGCGGTGCTGGGCGGCGACTGGGGTTCGATCCCAAGAGGTCTGGCATCTCTCGTGTACCCCCAGAGCTGGTTACCCCGGCGCCGTCGTAGGTCGAACGCCTGGAGCGCGCAAGCAGAGCAATGGCTCGAGCCGATCCGCTCTGCAACCTGACATCCGTGCTTTCGCAACGTGGGTGCCGAGCAAGGCACCTATCGTCTGAGACTTCCGAGGTGATCGTCCGTGCGCATTGCCCAAGTAACCCCTCGCGGGGTACACCCCTATTCCGGTCTCCTCGCGTCGCTGGTGCAGCTTTCTATTGCACTCGCCAAGCGGGGCCTCGAGGTGGAGGTGTGGCAGCTTCACGGATGGCCTGAGGAGAACAGGGGCTTCACGGAGGCACTCGAAGAGAATGGGGTCGAGTTGGTGACCGTCGATGCCGGCACCAGCCCGCGGCGGCTCTCCGCCGAAGCGGTCCGCCAGATCGGCAGGCGCCGGGTAGACGGTGCCCATCTCCACGGCGTGTTCAACCCGACGAACAACCTCCTTGCCAAGCGGCTGGACGTTCCCTACGTCGTCTCACCCCACGGCGGCTACGCCGCCGAGTCACTGGACTTTCATCGGTTCCGCAAGGTGGCATTCAAATACCTCTTCGAGCTCCCGATGCTGCGCCGAGCAGCCGCGATGATCGCGCTCTCCCAACAGGAGTCCGGCGAGGTGCAGCGGTTCGGCTACCGGGACCGAGTTGCCGTGATCCCGAACGGCGCCGTACCTGCACCGAAGGACCTCGACGAATCGGCTTTTCGGACGGAGTTGGGCCTCGACGGGACGACCAGGCTGGCGGTGTACGCCGGTCGCATCGATATCTCCGCCAAGCGCCTCGACCGAGTGGTGCGCGCAGTGGCCGGCAACGAGAGGTGGCACCTCGCCCTGCTCGGGGGGGACTTTCGCCACGGGATCGGTGACGTGACGGCACTCGCCGCCAAGCTCGGTGCCGCCGATCGAGTCCATCTTCCTGGACCGCGACGTGGCCGGGCGCTATACGAAGCGCTTAGGGCCGCCGACGCCTTCGTCCTGATCTCGAGATCGGAAGGGATGCCGATGGCGCTCCTAGAGGCGCTGGCCGCGGGAACCCCGGCGGTGGTGAGCGCCGAGGTCGACCGCGCCATCGGGGTGAGCTCCGCTGGCGCCGGTTGGGTTACGGAGCCGGATGGCTTGTCCTCTCTGCTCGACAGGCTCGGCAATCTCAGCTCGGAAGAGTGGGGCCTGCGTAGGTCAGCAGCTGTGGCCGTCGCCAGCCAATACGACTGGTCCAATGTCGCCGGCGCCTACGAGGATCTCTATCAGCAGGTATTCGCCTAGGGGGAACACGCCCCCCGGGCAACCGGCGACCACTTACTCGCCGGGCGGCTCGGCGTCAACGTAGTACTCGATGGCATCTGTGAATATCTCACTTAGCCCGTGGCGGGGCTCCCAGCCCAGGGCCCGCAGCTTGTCGATGCTGGGCGGCACCCGATCCACATCCTCGTAGCCCTTTCCGTAGAAGGTATCGCCGTCTACGTCGACCAGTTCGCAGGCTGC
>JAOTWH010000018.1 GCA_029863035.1 Acidimicrobiia bacterium
CGGCACGATCGCTCTCTACCAGTACGTTCTCGGATTCATGCCAGACGCCAAGATTCTGGGGTGCTCGCTCGACGTTTCGTGTACCGAGCGATTCCTCTGGGAGTTCGGGTTCATCGATTTCCCGCTGATGTCGTTGGTCGCCTTCGGCCTGGTGGTCATCCTCGTACTCAAGGCGCGTGAACCCGGGCACCAAGAGAATGACAAGCAGAGTTAGGTGGCGAAGAGGACCGAGAACACACGACCATCAGAGCCGTTGGCTGGTATTCGGCGCCATCGGAACACAGCGCCAGGCGTTACCTGACTCACTCAAGTGCTTCGACCCAAGCCCCGATATTGACCAAGTCTGCAAAGGAGCACTTTGCCAGCCGTCGACCCACCTTTGAGCGCTATCGACAGCGCTCAAGAGAGTCTTGCACAACGCCATCGCGATGCCCTGGCGGTGTGTGCACGCGTGCTGCTCTTTGCCGACGATCTCGAACAAGTGGACGAAGCGCTGCAGGCTCTGCTCGCAGCCACCGACGCCACGTCGATATTCATCGAACTCAACGTCGAGGACCCCGATCTGGGTGCATGTTCGTCGATGGTGAGGGAGGTCACACAACCCGGATACAACAGCGACCCCGACCACTGGTCTCTCGTTCCATGGGACAACATGCCCGACTCCTACCAGCATCTCTCCCAAGGTAAGCCTTTCGCCTTCCTGGTCAGCGGCTTGGGTCCGACCGAGCGGGCGCAATACGAAGGCGTCACCTCTCTGTCCGAACTCGACGTGCCGTTCTCAATGAACGACGAGTGGGTTGGGCTTATCGGTCTGTCCGATCATCGAGTGGAGCGAGCCTGGCGAAACGACGAGGTCGGCCTCATGGTCACGGCCGCGGAGATGGTCGGAGCATTCTGGGAGCGCCGAGAGACGCGCCGGGTCGCCGAACAGATGGTGGCGACGACGCAGCAGGCTCTGCGATACCAACAAGCGCTTGTCGCCAGTGCCCGAGCCCTGCTTTCGGTTGCGGACGAGAAGAAGGTTCTCGCAGCAACCCTCGAGGCTCTGACCGAGGCGACCAATATCGACTACGGCTTCGTCGAGCGCAACGTCGAAGTACCCGGTGTAGGACTGTGCAGCGAAACGGTCTTCGAGTTCGATCGCAACGACCTCGAGGGCGAGATCGATTTGTATTGGCAGCAGGTCCCGTGGTCGAACATGCCCGACTCGTACAAGCGGCTGTCGCGCGGCCTCCCCTTCGCCTTTACGCCCGATGACCTGGGGCCCATCGAGCGGTCCCTTTATGAAAACGATCCCTACCCCGTCCAGTCAGAAGTTGATATCCCCATCTTCGTGGATGGGTCTTGGGAGGGCCTGGTCGGCTTCGCCGACACGCGTCGTGTACGCGAATGGACACCCGAGGAACTCGACCTGCTGACCACGATCGCCGAGTTGATCGGCGCCCATTGGGCGCGACAGAACACCGAGGAGCGTCTGGGTCGACTCCTCAAGGCCAAGGACGCATTCCTGGCCAGCGTCAGCCACGAGTTGCGCACCCCCCTTACCGTGGTGGTTGGCCTTGCTGCCGAGCTCGATCAGGACCCCCAACGCTTCGAACCAGAGACGACACGTGAGTTCATCGAGATCATCGCCCAGCAAAGCACCGATCTGGCCAACATCGTCGACGACCTGCTGGTCGCTGCTCGGGTCGATAGCGACATCCAGGTCAGTCCGAGCCGAATGGACCTTGGCATCGAGGTTACCTCCGTGGTCGAGGCCCTCGGCATGGACGGACTGGAGGTGACTGGAACCGCAGTTGCTTGGGCCGATGCGGCACGGGTGCGACAAGTCGTCCGCAACCTCCTAACCAACGCCGTCCGATACGGCGGGCGGAACGTTGAGATCGAAATCTCTTCCGTACAGGATCTCGCGATTGTGCGAGTCATAGACGATGGAGAAGGGGTGGGCGCCGGCCTAATCGACACGTTGTTCGAGCCTTATCAGATAGGGCACCGAGAACAGAGTCAACCCGATGCCATCGGTCTTGGCCTGTTTATCTCACGGAGGCTGGCCACGTTGATGGGCGGCGACCTGCGCTATAGCAGGGAAGCGGGACGCACCGTCTTCTCGCTAGCCATCCCACATCATCGTTCAACCACCCAGCAAGCCGCCTGAACCGACGATCGCCGCTGCTGGCTGGGGTCTACTGGCTGGCTGGCCGACCTGCATGGCGACGACAACTGATCAGTTCGCCGGCGGCTGCCACAGCTCCTTCTCTCCGGGCATGTCGAACTGGGCCAGTACCAAGGCCAGCAGTGCCGCCGACACCGGGATGGGTTCGTAGGCGTCGATCGAGCGTGGCTTGCGTCTCACCACAGCAAGCTCCGTTTCGTGCTCTCGTAACAGCCACGAGTTGGCCCGGCCGATGTTGGTGGCGGCTCCCGGGAACATCGACAGAGCCCAGTCCTTGCCGTTTATGCCGTAGCTGCTGGCCGTGCTCGGGGCCGAAACAGCGACCCGGCGCCCATCTTCGTCAACGATGAGCGGGCAGATGTGGCGAGCGCGCCCGTAGGAGCGGATTCGCCACCGCTCTCCTGACGGCAGCACCACTCGCTGGCCCGGCCCAAAGAAGATGTTTAACCAGGAGTAACGGGCAAGCGCCGCAACTACCTGGTTGCCCCGGACAAGTTCGTAGCGAAGGTGACGCTGTGATCTCCTCACCTCAGCCCGGCCGTAGAGCATCGGCTGACCGCCGAAACGAGGCGGCTGCGCCGCTGGTTGGGCGTCCATCTGGAACAATCCTACGGCGGGCTCCAATAGTCGATCCGACCTACCATCACTTCTATGGACGCCATCAATCCTGCCACTGGAGAGGTAGTCGCCACCTACCCGGGCCATTCCTTACAAGAGGCCCGCGACCTGGTCAAGCAAACAGCTGCTGCCCAACCGGCGTGGGCCGCGCTCGATTTTGCGGATCGCGCCAAATACCTAACAGCCACGGCGCAGATCTTGCGACAACGGGCGGACGAGCTTGCGATCCTGATCGCAAATGAAATGGGCAAGCCGGTCGCCCAAGGTAGAGCGGAGGTGGAGAAGTGCGCTTGGGTAAGCGAGTACTACGCCGAGCACGCCGAGGCCTACCTGGCTTCGCAGCCCGCAGAGACAGACGCTTCCTCGAGTTACGTCGCGTTTCGGCCCCTTGGCGTCGTCCTGGCTGTGATGCCATGGAACTTCCCTCTGTTTCAGGTGTACCGATTCGCCGCCCCAGCCCTGATGGCAGGCAATGCCGGTGTCCTGAAACATGCATCCAACGTGCCGGGCTGTGCCATGGCCATCGAGGAGATATTCACCGCGGCTGGACTCCCCGACGGAGTCTTTCGGACGCTTCTGATCGGATCGCCTTTGGTCAATGAGATCTTGTCGATGCCAGAAGTCTCTGCGGTGACACTCACCGGAAGCACCCCTGCCGGCCAGGCCGTTGCCGAGTCGGCAGGCAGGATGTTGAAGAAGTCGGTGCTCGAGCTTGGTGGATCAGACCCATATGTGATCCTGGCCGACGCCGACCTGGCGACGGCCGCCGCCACGTGTGCCTACTCCCGCCTGCAGAATGGGGGCCAAAGCTGCATCGCCGCCAAACGATTCATCGTGGTGGAGGAAGTTCGCCAAGAGTTCGAGTCGTTGCTTGCAGCCGAAATGGCCAGGGTGGCTATGGGGGATCCGCTTGACGAGACGACGATGCTCGGGCCCCAAGCTCGCGTCGACCTGCGCGACGAGCTTCACTCCCAAGTGCAGGCCAGCGTGGCTGCCGGGGCAGAGCTCGTTGTGGGCGGGGTGGTCCCCGACGGACCAGGTGCCTTTTACCCCGCCAGCTTGCTCACCGGAGTTGGACCGGGAATGCCCGCCTACGACGAGGAGCTATTCGGGCCGGTGGCTGCGGTCATCCCTGCCCGCGATGAGGAAGACGCCATCCGCATCGCAAACGACACCAACTTCGGCCTGGGGGCTGCGGTGTTCACCCAGGACATCGAACGCGGTGAGCGAATCGCTCGCGACCAGCTCGAGGCCGGAGCGTGCTTCGTTAACGCCTTCGTCAAGAGCGACCCCCGGCTTCCATTCGGCGGAATCAAGATGTCGGGCTTTGGCAGAGAGTTGTCAGAGTTCGGTATCCGCGAGTTCGTCAACATCAAGACCGTCTACGTGGCCTGATCGGAACGACGCCATAGTTGTCTCGTAGCCAGAGTTACGAAAAAGAACGCCACGGCCAGGCCCGAGATCGTGGCCCCGGCTGCGGTATCGAAGTGGAAGCTGATCAAAAGCCCGGCGACCACCGCCACCGATCCGATGGCGGCGGCCGTCACCATCATCAGCGGGACCCGACGGGCAATGAGCGATGCGGTGGCGGGCGGTGCGATCAACAGCCCGAACACAAGCAGTGTCCCTACGGTTTGGAACGAAGTAACAACTGCCACGGTGATGAGGCCCATCATGACCAGATGAGTCAGTCCTGGGTTGAGACCAAGCACCTCAGCCTTCTCCTCGTTGAAGGCCAGAGCCAACAGTGGGCGATAGAAGACGATGGCGCCGCCTACGACGATCAATGCCGCCACCGCCTGCACCACAACGTCGGTAACTGTGGTTCCCACCACATCACCGAACAGGATGGCTACCAGGTCAACAGCGAAAGACCCCGATCGAGAGATGATGATGACGCCCAACGCCAGCATCCCTACGAAAAGAAGCCCAATAGCGGTGTCCTCGCTTAGCTGAGTTGTGCGGTGGATAACGGAGATCGCTCCGATCATGATGATCGCCGCCGCTGCTGCACCAAGAACAAGGCTCACGTCGAGAAGGAACGCGATAGCGATTCCGGGCACGACGCCATGGGCCAGGGCATCGCCCATGAACGACATCCCGCGCAGCACCACCCAGGTCCCGATGACAGAGGTGGCGATCACGGCCAGGACCCCTGCCGCCAAAGCGCGTTGCATGAACTCGTAGGAGAAGGGATCGGTGAGCCAGTCCATCAACCCACCACCAGTGCTTCCGCCACTCTTGCCGCGTTGGTCTCGATCATCCCAACGTACGTATCGGCGCCCGTGCCAGCACCACCCAGCGAGCCGGTGAACACCTCAACGATCGACACAGGGAACCCAACCTCGCCAGAGATGGTGTCGGCCAACTCCGTCGAAGCGGTCGACTCGATGAAGATGGCATCGATGCCCGTGTCCTCGATGAGTCCGATCAGATCCGCAAGGTCGGCAGGACTGGGATCGGACTGCGTGCTGCCTCCGACGATGGTTCCCAACACCTCGAACCCGTAACGCTGCGCCCAATAGCTGAGGGAGTCGTGATTGGTTATCAGGAAACGACGCTCCGGAGGGACGGCGGACAGTGTTTCGACACTGGAGGCCAAGGCAGATTCAATATTGAGTCGATATCGCCCGGCCGTCGCATCCCAATCAACCGTCGGATCGACCTCGCCGAGGGCATTGCTGATGACGGCCACGGCTTCCGCCATTCGCTGCGGGTCCAGCCAGAAGTGAGGGTCCAGGGTCTCGGGGTCCGACCGCAATGCGATGGGCTCCAACCGCGGGGCCAATTCGAGAACGGTCGCTCCATCCGACACGGCGTTGTCGAGAGAATCACTCAAGCCCTCTTCGAGGCCAAGGCCAACGGCTATCACCAGGTCGGCTTCACGCATTGAGGCTGCCTGGGCAGCAGAGGCCTGGAATCCGTGTGGATCTTGCCCGGTGGGGATCAGCACCTCGACCACCGCGTTCGTTCCCACGATGTTGGCCACTACGTCGCCTAGCACCGAGGTGGTGACCACCACCCTGGTCGGTCCGTCGACCTCTGAGCTCTGGGAGCACGCGGCAGCCACCAGCACCATCGCCAAGGCAGCTAGCCACAGCGTTCTCAGCTTGGTTATGATATTGAGAACCATTCTTATTAAAGACTATGACCACTAGCTCACAACGACAAACAGCCCCGGCCGGGGAGCTCGACGACCGCGTCGCGCTCCGCTTGCGCCAGGGGGGTATCCGCTACACCAGAGGCAGACGCCGGGTGGTGCGCTCGTTGGCGGCGGTAGAGGGACCGATGTCAGCAGCAGAGCTGGCCGAGCGACTCGACGAATCGGTGCCGCTCTCCTCGCTCTATCGGTCGCTGACGGTGCTGGCCGAGGCGGGAGTGCTCGACCGCAGCCACGATGCCCTAGGAGTAGCTCGCTTCGAGTTGTCAGAGTGGCTAGGTGGACATCATCACCACCTGGTATGTCTCGAATGTGGGGCGGTGGACGATGTGGACCTGAACGAGGCAGACGAAGAGGCGTTATCGACCATCGCCTCCAGGGTGGCAGTGAGCAAGAGCTTCACCGAGGTGGGGCACCGCATCGACATAGAGGGGATCTGCTCCAAGTGCAGTTAGCCGCCAGTGGACGAGGCGTTTCACTTTCCTACGACGGGCACGCTGCCGTGTCGCGCTCGGACTTTGACATTCCAGCCCACCAACTCACCGCCGTCATCGGACCCAACGGATCTGGAAAATCCACTCTGCTGAACGGCATCTCGGGCTTGGCCAAGCTCACATCTGGCACCATCGAGGTATTCGGTTCCAGCCACTACGAGCCAGGGCAGATTGCCTACGTGCTGCAGACCGCCAAGGTCAACGATTCGATTCCGGTGACCGTCAAGGAGATCGTTGCCATGGGCCGATATGCCCGACACGGCATGTTCGGCGCGTTCGACTCGACGGACCGTGCTGCGGTGGCAGCGGCTCTCGATCGCCTCCAGATATCGGAGCTGGCGGACGCTCACCTATCCGAGCTATCGGGTGGCTACCGCCAACGCGTCTTCGTGGCCCAGGGCCTGGCCCAGGAGGCAGACCTGCTGTTGATGGACGAGCCCGTCACAGCGCTGGATCTAGTGTCTCACGAGCTCATCATCGAGGCCGTGAGATCGGAACTGGAAGACGGCCGCACCGTGGTGTTCACAACGCACAACCTGGCGGAGGCTGAGGAGTCCGATCATGTGATCCTGATGGCGCATCGGGTGGCTGCTCAAGGTGCTCCCGACCAGGTTCTCACGCCCGATCTGTTGTCCGCCGCCTACGGGGTGGGAATCGTTCACCTCGAGGACGGTTCGATAGTCCTCGACGACGCCGTGCATGGCGCCGACCGACGCCACATCCATTTCGAGCGAGGTCCCGGAACCGATTAGCCAGCTTGGCTCTACACTCCCTCGACCATGGACACCATCGCTACCGAACCCATACCCCCTTATCGAGACCATGTTGGTGGGACCATGCAGTACATCCGAGACATCGTTCTCGGGGTGAATGACGGCTTGGTCTCGATATTTCTGCTGGTGGCGGGCGTCGTTGGCGCCGGTTTCACGTCGCGTCAGGTGCTGCTCGCAGCCATCGCCGCATCAATCGCCGGTGCGATATCGATGGCTGCCGGCGAGTACATCGCTACCAAGTCCCAAGATGAGGTCTTCGAAGGGGAGATGGAACTGGAGCGGGAACATCTCAAATACCACCGCCACATCGAAATCGAAGAGCTGCGGGAAATGTTCGGCGACATGGGGCTCGAGGGTGAGCAACTCGAGTCGGTGATCGAGGCGCTCGATCGCGACGATGAGTCCATCCTCAAGGTGATGATGGCCCTTGAATTCGGAGTAGTCGATGCCCAGCGCCGCTCTCCGTACCGCGCCATGGCCCTGTCGGGTGTGCTGTTCCTGATGGGGTCGATGCCATCGGTGCTGCCGTTCGCGTTCATCGACCGTCCAGGGATCGCGCTTGGTTTGGCTGCGGTCCTCACCAGCATCGGCCTGTTCGCGGTAGGCGCCATCAAGACCAAGGTCACTCGCAAGAACCCTTGGATCAGTGGCGTGGAGAACCTCCTGATCGGCGTGTCCGGTGCTGTTCTCAGTTATGCCGCCGGCGCCCTGTTCGACGCTGCGGTCTAGCCCTCTACCAGAACCTCGAACTGGAGGCGGCCGCCCATCATCTGGCCCGACATTGTCACGACATCGTTGGTCCAAGCGACATCGGAAGCTGGCTCGAGATCTCCGCTGGCAGTCACCAACTGAGGCCCCAGCACGGCAGGATCGAGGCCGTCGACAAAGATTCGGGACCCTCCGCACTGTGGCGGGAACGACTCGGCGATGGCTTCGCACAAACGCACATCACCGCCCTCCACGAAGATGAACCCTGCCACTTCGACCACCGTGCCATCCGGCTCGTTGGACGCAACGGGAACGGCCAGCGAGTCGTCATCGCTGCCGCACCCCACCAGAAGCAGAGCCAGGAGACTCAAGGCGCCCAGCGCCCTCATCTGATCTGCCTCCTCGGTGCCACCACCAAGCCCCCTTCGGGATCCCTCAACACTGCAACATCGGCACCGTACCGCGCCCGCAATGTATCCGGATCCAGTACAACGTCTGGCGTGCCCTGAACGACGCACCGCCCATGGTGGAGCAGTATCAGTCGGTCGGCATATTGGCCTGCGAGCGTCAGATCGTGCAGGGCGCTCAGAACTGCGAGACCTCTCTCATGGCGCAACTCGTCCACCAGACCGAGCACTTGCTGTTGGTGCCCGATATCGAGCGAAGCCGTCGGCTCATCCAACAACAGCAACTCGGCATCTTGGGCCAGGGCCCTGGCGAGGACCGCCCTCTGCGCCTCACCACCGCTGAGGCGATCGAGCGGCCTGCCCTCCAACCCGCCAAGGTCGAGACGGTCGAGTACCTCCAGAACGCGCTGTACGTCTGAGCCGGACTCCACCCCCCACCATGGGAGATATGGCGTCCTCCCCAACAGGGCGTAGTCGAGCACGGTCATACCTGCGGGCATTGTCGGCTGCTGTGGCACGACGGCGACCCGTTGAGCCAGGTGCCGAGCCGACAAACCCACGACGTCGCGGTGACCTACCTCGAGCCGGCCTCCCGAAGCGATCGAGCCGGCAACGGCTCGCAGCAGGGTGGTCTTCCCCGCACCATTGGGACCGATGAGCGCAACCCACTCGCCGTTCGCCACCTCGACATCGACGCCGTGCAGCACCGGGGAGCCGTTGTACGCCGCGGTGATTCCAAGCGCCGTGAGGCTCATACGTCACCCCGCACGGCACGGCGCAGAATGAGGGCGAAGAACGGCGCACCCACGAAGGCCGTGACCACACCGATTGGAAGCTCACCCGGAGAAAGGATCGAACGGGCTCCCAGATCGGCCAGTACCAGGAAGCCTGCACCGCCGATCAGTGACAACGGCAGTACCGAGCGGTAACTCGAACCGAAGAGCAGACGAATGCCGTGGGGGACGATGATGCCGACGAATGCGATAAGACCACTGACCGCCACCGCTGCCGCTGTCCCCAGCGTCGCCGCCCCCACCACCAGCATGCGGACTCGGGCTGCCCGCACCCCGAGCGTTTCGGCTTCCTCCTCCCCCACCGCCAGAACGTCCAGCAGCCGCCTTGACGCCAACAACACGACGGAGGAGAAGATCGCGTACGGAAGAAGCAGCCTCACCTCGGCCCATCCGACCGTCGATAGCCGACCGAGGATCCAAGAGAACACCTCTCGCACCGTGTCGGCAGAGCGCTGCTGCACGAAGGTCTGCATGGCAGTGAAGAACGACGCCACGGCCACCCCGGCCAAGATGAGCGTGGCCGAATTGCGCCTGCCCCCCAGGCCTCCGACGGAGTAGGTGACCAACACGGCCACCACGGCCCCCAAGAATGCCGCCGCAGGAAGCAGCAAGCCAGAAGTACCCAGGCCGACAGCAATCACGATGGTGGCACCGAGACCGGCGCCGGCCGCCACACCGAGTAGATAGGGATCTGCCAAGGGGTTGCGGAAGACTCCCTGAAAAGCCCCGCCCGAGATGGCGAGCACCCCTCCGACGAGAGCACCCAGCATCACTCGAGGCACCCGCAGCTGCCAAACGATGGCCGCCTCTCTCTCCGATAGACCTGAGTCAACTGAGATCAAGGGAACATGGTCGGCTATCTCGAGCAGCACCTGACGTGGCGAGAGACCGGCCGGGCCGATCAAGACACCAGCAAGCAGCGCCAGAATCGTGAACGCGACAACCTTGGCAGTCGGACCCAGACGGAGCCGCGATGGAACGGGGGCAGCGATGGCAGTCACTGCGAAGAATCCAAGGCGGCGGCGATCTCGGTGACCAGCTGAAGAGTGCGGGGACCCCACCGTCCGGAGATATCGGCGTCAAGCTCGAAGATGTTGCCAAGTCGTACTGCGCTCAGCGAGTTCCAGCCAGGACGCATACCAATGGTGTCGGCAGACTCCCCGAACGCGGCGTCTCCCAGGAATATCAGATCGGGGTCCGACGCCAATATGAACTCCTGAGACAGCTGCACGAATCCCGAGCCGAATTCATCTGGCACCTCATCTGCGATGTTGATGAGTCCGAACTGGGCGAAGATGTTGCCCAAGAAGGTGGCCGAATTGGCCGAGAACAGGGTGGCGTCGATCTCATGAAAGAACGTGGCGGGAGGATCAGGCACTGGGGCGGAGCTGATCAGATTCCCGATGTCTTGCTTCAGGCCACCCGACAAGTTCAACGCGGCGTCTAGCCGACCGACTGCCGCCCCCAACTCGGCGATCTGCTCGAGTGCGCCTGCCAGATCCACGGGAGGGGGCAGCAGCAAAGAGTTGATACCAGCTGTGGCAAGCGCCTCAACTTCGCCGCTGAAGTCGAAAGCCAACACCACCAGGTCGGGATCGAGCGCCACCACTTCCTCGATGTTGAAGTTGAACGCATCGACCTTGGTCGTGTCGGCCGCAGCGGGGGGGTAGTTGGCGGTCAGGTCGGTGGCGATGACTTGGTCCTCGGCCCCAATCGCGTAGAGGATCTCGGTGTGGGTCGCCGACAAAGAGACGATCCGCTGGGGAACTGCGGTGGTAGGCGAGACAGCGGGAGGTTGGGCTACTGCCGTGGTTGGTTCACTGCACGCTGCCAGACCGATAGCTAACGCCATCACCGCTATCGAAATCCGCCGGTACAAGCCTCGATCCTCTCGTCGATTCGGAGGTCGAGACGAGCAGTCACCTTTCCTCCGAAAGCTTCTACTTCCGCAGCGGCAGGCGACCTGGCTTGGCCCCGAAGGGCTTCACAGTTGCGGGACAGCGCCGGATTGAAACCGGACTTCGCTCTTGGCCCCGAAGGGGACCGCCGCGGTGCTCTTGTGAGCGAGGTCAGGGTAGTCCCGCAGCCATCGGCACTTACACTCGCGCCATGGACCGAATCGTCAAGAACAGTTTGGCCGCGCTTGCGTTGCTGGTTGCAGGGGCGCTTCTCTTCCGTCGCCGCCCGGTCAACCGACCCGTCCCCGACGGCGAGTGGCATCCGGTTGACCGATGAAGGTGGCATTCGAGGTCACGAGTGAAGTTGGCCGGAGGGCAGTCCTATTGCTTCTTGGTGACCCTTTGGTCGACAAGGTTGGAGTGATCGGCACATCGACCAAGGCGCCACGCGATCCGCGGGTGGAGAGTCTCGACGATGCCAGAGGATTCGACCTCGTGGCGACGGACAGCACCGATCCGAGGCAAGCAGCCCAAACCGCACTTGTTCACGAACTGCCGCTGGTCACCTTCACCGATATGGACCCGGAGCCTGCATTCGATCGCGTGGTCCAGCTGTCAGGAGCCTCACTCGGCAGTGGGATCGCCCCGAGCCTGGCATGGCACGAGGTGGCCCAAACCTCTGAGGTTCTAGAGCTATCCATCGCCTGGACCGAGCCGGGTAGACCGCTTCGACGTGGCGAGGCCGTTACGTTCCCCGATCCTGTCGGTCCCCGCTGGGGGGTCGAGGTCGCAACGCATCCGATAAACGGGATCCCGAGTCGGCACATAACTGTCCCGGTCGAGGGAGAGTGGGCGGCGGCCATGGCGAGGGTGACCGGGGCGGCCGACGACGGGGTGGTACAACGGGTGGTTGGGGTATCAGATCTGGCCGCCCACCTCGAAGGCATAGCGCTGGCTGCTGGGGTGCTGACGGCGGCGGCTGGCCAATTCCAGCCCGGCTACGCCACGCCGCAGGATGCTGCCGAGCAGTACCTGGCGGCGGCACTGGGCATCGGAATGGCTGTCGCATCGTTCACAAGCGAGGTGCAACGATCACCGCGGAACTAGGAACCTGACAGGGCGCAATGACGTTGTAGCCGTGGGAATGCGCAGATCCATCATCCTCGTGGGAGCCCTTGCCCTGGTCGTCGCTGCTTGCAGTAATGGCAGCGACGCGCCTACGCCGCAAGCCGTGGTGGATCCGCAAGAGGAAGCGGTGGTTGTGGACCCCGGCGAATCGTTCGCCGGCACCGAGCCTGCTCCCGAATTCGGAGAGAGCTTCGACTGGCTCAACACCGGTGGACAAGCCATCCGAATGGAGGATCTCAAGGGGAAGGTGGTCCTGTTGGACTTCTGGACCTACGGATGCATCAACTGCATTCACATCATCCCCGACCTCAAGGCGCTCGAGGCCGAGTATCCGGAGGAACTCGTCGTTATTGGGGTGCATTCGGCCAAGTTCGCCAACGAGTCGGCCACCGACAATATCCGCCAGGTCATCCTGCGCTACGGCATCGAACATCCGGTGGTGAACGATCGCGACTTCGAGATCTGGAGAAACTGGGGGGCCCAGGCATGGCCGACCGTTGCTCTGGTCGACCCGGCAGGCAACGTTGTCGGAGTGCGGAGCGGTGAAGGGGTCTACGAAGCGGTGCAGCCCGTAATCGAGGCCCTCACCCAAGAGTTCCAGGCGGACATCGTCCGCACCAGCCTCGACCTCCGTCTCGAAAGCGAGGGCCTCCCCTCCACCATTCTCTCCTTCCCAGGCAAGGTGACCGTCGACCCAGACGAGCGCCGCATCTTCGTGGCAGACACCAACCACAACCGCATAGTCGAGGCCGCTTTGCCGGGCGGCGAAGTCCTTGGCGTCTACGGAAGTGGCAAACAGGGCTTCGCCGACGGCACCGCGCTAGGCGCTCAGTTCAACCAGCCCCAAGGCATGGCGCTCTCGCCAGATAGCTCCCGCCTCTACGTGGCAGACACCAACAATCACGCGGTGCGTGTCATAGACCTCGTCTCGGGCGACGTGTCCACGGTCACCGGCACAGGTCGCCAGGCGCAGTGGCCGCCTACCGGGGGACCGGCGCCTGCGACCGAACTGGCCTCGCCCTGGGACGTCTTACTTGACGGCGATCGACTCTTCATTGCCATGGCCGGCACCCACCAGATATGGGAGATCCAGCTGGAAGCCGGCGTAGTGGCTCCGTTCGCAGGAAGCGCCAGAGAAGGCAGCACCGACGGCGCGGCCAGCGATGCCGCACTCGCCCAGCCATCTGGCCTGGCTCTGGACGACGCTGGGAATCTCTACTTCGCCGATTCGGAGTCCAGTTCGATCCGCTTCGCACAGACGTCGAACGGGACCGTCGACACGGTGGCCGGAGCAGAGAGCGGGTTGTTCGAGTTCGGCGACGTCGACGGGTTCGGAAGAGAAGTTCGTTTGCAGCACCCCCTCGGTGTCGCCTGGGCGGGTGACCGGCTCTTCGTGGCCGATACCTACAACTCCAAGATCAAGGTGATCGACGTCGAATCGACCGAGACCCTCACTTTCGCCGGCGGTGAAGCAGGATGGGCCGATGGCGTCGACACCCAGTTCTACGAGCCGGGCGGTATCGACTTCGCCGGAACCACCCTCTACGTGGCAGACACCAACAACCACGCGATCCGCATGGTCAACGGCTCCACCGGCCAGACAACCACATTGATCCTCAAGGGCATAGAGGCATTCGAACCTCCGCCAGACGCAGCCGATTACAAGGGCACCGTGGTTGATCTGCCGCCTGCCACTGTCGCCCCCGGGGCGGCCACCATCGCAGTCGACATCGAACTCCCCGAAGACCACAAGGTCAACGAGGAAGCGCCTTCGTCTGTGCAATGGTTGGTCTCTGGTGGCATTGCGACCTTCGGGCCAGATGCCGACCGTTCACTGACCGGGGTCAAGTTCCCTGTCGAGTTCGACGTAACTTTCAACGGAGGCAACGGCGTGGTGGTGGCGGACATGACCGTTGTGTGGTGCGCCGACAACGCCGAGAGCCTTTGCTTCATCGACCAGCTTCGACTGAGCCAACCGCTCGAGGTCGCAGCAGGTGGAGCAGCCGAAATCACCCTCGCCTACACCATCGAGCTTCTGGACTTCTAGCGGGCCACCGAGGTTTCTTCGGTGGGCTGGTCGGCCGCCGCTGAAGTGCCCTCCTGGGGCTGGCGCGGCTTGGGCATGGACTGCGGCTTTGGCTGCAGCTGAGGCTTCACCTGGCGACGAACCTCTCGACCTCTTTGCTGCCCGTTCGGAGGCGCAAGGACTTCCTCCAGAACCACGACCTCGAGCCCTCCAACCGCGTCAGCGATGAGGTTGTAAAGCACAGCGCCCAGGGTGAACAGGCCAGTCGCCAGCACTGCCCATATCACCGACAACAAGATGACTACCCGAAAGTAAAGGGCCCCATCGACCGTCAGGGTTATGCCAAGCGTCTCGAAGAGATCGATGAATTTGTCTGGAACGCCGGCGTTCACGAACACGGTCCAGAAGATGACCGAACCGAGGACGAACGACAACGCGACAATGACGTTGAAGATGAATGAAACCTTCAACATGGTCCAGGGATCGACCCTGCGGATGATGCGGCGCACTCGCCGAACTGCCATTTGAGCTCCTACGGGCCAACCCACTCTACCGAACGGTGTGTTTGGCTTGGTGCTACTTGCCGTTGTCCTGTGGGACAAGGGCGATAGAGGTCACTGTGGCATTCTTGGCGGGAGACATGACCTTCACCCCGCTTGCATCTCGCTTCTGAACGCTTATGGATTCACTGGGCGTTCGGATGACGACGCCATCCGATGAGATAACGAAAACCTCGGCATGTTCTGGCACGGCCTTCGCGGCGACTAGCTTGCCCCTGCCGCGCACCATTTTCATGGCTTTGACGCCCATGCCGGCACGCTTCTGCTTGGGAAACTCTTTCATGGCGGTCCGTTTGCCATAACCCGCCGTGGTTAGCAGGACCACATCTTCACCCTCGACACTGGAAGCGGCCGCCACCACCTTGTCTTTGTCTCGTAATCTGATGCCCTTGACACCCATGGTGTCACGACCGGTTGGGCGGATGTCGGCTTCCGAGAACCGGATTCCCTGACCCTCCTGGGTGAAGAGGAGGAAGTCGTCCTTGCCGTTGGTAGTGCGTACCGCCACCACCTCATCGCCCTTGGCCAACTTCATGGCGATAAGGGCAGACTGACGCGAGTCGTAATCGGTGAACTTGGTCTTCTTCACTTGACCCTTCGATGTAGCGATCGTCAGATAGCGGAATGACTCGTAGTCGCGAGTGTCGACAATCGCCTCGATCCGCTCATCTGGCTTCAGTGGGAGCACCGAGTGGATGAGTGTTCCTTTGGCGGTGCGGTCTTTGCGAGGCAACTCATGTGCTCTGATCCGATACACCTTCCCGGTATTCGAGAAGAAGAGCAAATAAGCGTGAGCCGTGGTGTGCAGCACTGTGGTCACGGCGTCGTCTTGTGAGATCTTGGCCGCCTTGACTCCCCGGCCTCCCCGGCCTTGACTTCGATAGGCACTGGTGCTGACCGCCTTGACGTAACCGCTCGCGGTGAGTGTCACGACTAGATCGTCATCTTGGATGAGGTCTTCCAGCGACATTTCTCCCTCTTCGGGGATGATGCGAGTGCGACGCCGATCGTCGTACTTCTCTCTGAACTCGGTGAGTTCCTTGGCTATGAGCCCCCGACGCTTCTGAGGGCTCTTGAGAAGCCCATCGAGGTACTTGATGGTCCTCAGTAGCTCTGCTTGCTCCTCGCGCAACTTGGTGGTCTCCAGGGCAGTGAGACGACGCAGCGGCATGTCAAGGATGTGCTGCGCCTGGATCTCCGAAAGTTTGAACTGCTGCATCAACTTGTCGCGGGCAGCCTCGGCGTCCTTGGATCCCCTGATCACCTTCACGACGGCATCGATGTTGTCGAGTGCGATGAGCAGGCCATCGACGATGTGCATCCGGTCCTCGGCCTTTTGGCGTCGGAATTTGGTGCGGCGCTCGACGACCTCCATCTGATGATCGATGAAGTAACCGATCATCTCTGCGATGTTGAGGGTGCGAGGAACCCCGTCGACCAGCGCCACCATGTTGACGCTGAAGTTGTCCTGCAACTGTGTCAACCTGTAGAGCTGGTTGAGAACGACGTTGGGATTCCCGTCCCGCTTCAGCTCGACTACCAGCCTGGTTCCGTTGCGATCCGACTCATCTCGCAGGTCGGCGATGCCGACGAGCTTCTTGTCCCGCACCAGATTGGCGATCTTCTCCATGATCCGGTCGCGCGACACCTGATACGGGATCTCGGTGATGACGATGCCGGTGCGGCCCTTGCGGACCTCCTCGACCTCGGCCACGGCTCGCATCTTCACCGAGCCCTTGCCTTTCAGCAGGGCGTCCTTGATTCCCTGGGTACCAACGATGTAGCCCCCGGTTGGGAAGTCTGGACCCTTAACGAACTTAAGCAGCGACTTGGGCGAGGCGTCTGGCTTCTCTATTACGTGAAGAACCGCATCGATCACTTCCCCCAGGTGGTGAGGAGGAATATTGGTCGCCATGCCAACCGCGATACCAGTTGAGCCATTGACTAACAGGTTGGGAAAGCGAGCCGGGAGAACCGTTGGTTCCTGGCGCTCCCCCGAATAGTTGTCTGCGAAGTCGACCGTGCCCTCTTCGATGCTTTCGAGCAAGCTTCCCGCCAAAGCCTCAAGGCGGCACTCGGTGTATCGCATTGCGGCCGGAGGGTCGTCCACTGTGCCGAAGTTGCCCTGTGGATCGATAAGGGGGTAACGAGAAGCGAAGTCCTGACCCATCCGCACCAAAGCGTCATAGATGGCCTCGTTGTTGTGGGGGTGGAACCAACCCATCACATCGCCTACCACACGGGCGCTCTTGCGATATGGGGTTCCCGGCCTGATGCCCGCATCGTGCATCGAATAGAGAATCCTGCGGTGAACCGGCTTCAGTCCGTCTCGTACGTCTGGCAGGGCGCGAGACACGATGACCGACATCGCGTACTCCAGAAAGGAGTCCTGCATCTCCCTTTCGATTTCGATGCCTTGGATGTTCCCGTTGTTGTCGCCGACGGCCGGGGTCTTCTTCTTGGTAGCCATGGTTTCCTTTAGATGTCCAGGAAGCGAACGTCCTTGGCGTTCTGTTGTATGAACTTGCGCCGGGGCTCGACTGCGTCACCCATGAGCACCGAGAACATCTCTTCCGCTATCGCGCCATTGGACAGATCAACCTTCATGAGCAGTCGGTCGTCTGGATCCATCGTGGTCTCCCACAGCTGGCCGGCGTTCATCTCGCCTAGGCCCTTGTATCGCTGAACGCCCATCTTCTTGTCTTTGTGCTTCTTCTTCAGTTTGTCAAGCTCGACGTCGGAGTGCAGGTAGTGCGATTCCTTGCCGAACTTGGCCTGGTACAGCGGGGGCCGAGCCACGTAGACGTAACCAGCCTCGATGAGGTCCTTCATGTGGCGGTAGAAGAAGGTGAGAAGCAGCGTGCGGATGTGGGCTCCGTCAACATCGGCGTCGGTGAGGATGATGATCCTGTGGTAGCGCGCCTTAGTGATGTCGAACTCATCGCCGATGTTGGTTCCGATGGCGGTGATCAGTGCCTGGATCTCGTTGTTCTCGAGCACTCGCGTCAGGCGGTTCTTCTCAACATTGATGATCTTGCCCCGAATAGGGAGGATGGCCTGGAAATCTGCGTTGCGAGCCTGCTTGGCCGAGCCTCCAGCCGAGTCGCCCTCGACGATGAAGAGTTCGCTCGCCGCCGGGTCGCGCGACGAGCAGTCGGCCAATTTGCCAGGCAGGCCGGTCGATTCCAACAGGCTCTTGCGCCTGGTGAGGTCGCGCGCCTGGCGGGCCGCCAACCTCGCCCGAGCCGCCGTCATCGCTTTGTCGAGGATGCGGCGGGCATCGCCTGGGTGCTTCTCCAACCACATCGGAAGGCGTTTGTTGAGGGCCACCTCGACATACGACCTGATCTCGGTATTGCCCAGCTTGGTCTTGGTCTGGCCTTCGAACTGCGGATGGCGAACCTTCACAGACACCACGGTGGTCAGGCCCTCGCGCACGTCCTCACCCTGGAGGTTGTCGTCCTTCTCTTTGATGATTCCCCTGGCACGGCCGAAGTCGTTGAGCGCCCTGGTGAGGGCCTTGCGGAAGCCCTCCTCGTGGGTCCCACCCTCGTGAGTGTTGATGTTGTTGGCGAAGCTGAGCACGGTCTCGGTGTATCCGTTGGTCCACTGCAGTCCCACTTCGAGTTCGGCGTCGTCCGTACTGTCCTCCAGGTAGATGATCTGAGCGTGAAGCGGATCGCGACTCGAGTTGAGGTGTTTGATGAAGTCGAGCAGGCCCCCTTTGAACTGGAACTTCTCCTCCTGTTTCAGTCCTTTGCGCTCATCGCGCAAGGTGATGATGAGGCCCTTGGTGAGGAATGCAAGCTCGCGTAGTCGAGCTGCCACCGTGGGATAGTGGTAGTCGGTCTCCTCGAAGACGTCGGGGTCTGGCCAGAAGACGACCTCGGTTCCGGTGGTCTTGGCGGCAGCGCCCTTCTTGAGGGGGGCTTTGGGCTTTCCACCCTCGAAGCTCTGTGTCCATGCCGCACCGTCGCGTACCACCTTCACATCCATCTTCGACGACAACGCGTTGACCACCGAAACCCCGACGCCGTGCAGCCCTCCGGACACGGTGTAGGCGCCCTGTTCGAACTTGCCGCCGGCGTGGAGGGTGGTGAGAACTGTGGTGAGTGCCGGAAGTTTGGTCTTGGGATGTTGATCGACCGGGATACCGCGCCCGTTGTCTTTAACCTTCACTCCCCCATCTGCCTGAAGAACAACCTCGACCTTGGTGCAGAAACCCGCCATTGCTTCATCGATGGCGTTGTCGACAACCTCCCAGACCAGGTGGTGAAGGCCGGGAGATCCGGTGGTACCGATGTACATCGCCGGACGCTTGCGAACCGCCTCCAGGCCCTCGAGAACTGTGATGTCCTTGGCCTTATAGGACGCGTTGGCGCTATTCGCTTTAGCCACAGGTCTCCTTATCGAGTCCGGTTTAGGACAGTGTGGTGAGGTGCAGTGACAACCATGTGATTATACCGTGTTTGAGC
>JAOTWH010000173.1 GCA_029863035.1 Acidimicrobiia bacterium
CGTTGGCCACCGCGACGTAAGCGCCAGCCAAGCCGCCAACAGTCACGCGAAACGTGGGAACCCCGCACCCGTCGACCCCGGTTGGGGTGGTTCCTGGCCCAACCACTTCCCCGATCAGATCCCTCACTCGGACCTGCAGCGGGTGCTCGGGATCTGTGTACGAAAGAGGCCACCCGTTTGCCACACAAGCCCGCAGCATCGCGGCATGTTTGCCAGAGCAGTTGTGATAGACGGCCGACGGCTCGGTGACGCCGGCCGCAGCCAACCGTCGCTGTTCTGGCAGGTAGGAGGGCCAAGCCGGAGGGCAAAGCAACGCCGACTCGTCGAGATCGCTGGCGGCGAGCATCGAACCAACCATGGCAACGTGAGCCGGCTCGCCGTTGTGGGAAGCGCAAGCGACAGCGAGTTCGCGAGGCGAAAGCGATGCACCGGCCTCCTGCGACACCAGCGCTTGCAGAGGCTTGGCCGCCGAGCGCATGAAAAACGGGCGATCCTGCTCGCCCCACGAATGAGTGATATCGCCCAGGACGGCAGTTACGGAAGCCGGGTGAATCGCCTCAACGACACCGGACCGCTGGGTCCGAGCGTCTATCCGATCAGACAGAGCCGAGCAGCTCGTCGGCCGACGCCAGACCCTCCCGATAACGACGGGTGAGCTCCTTCTGGAGCTTCTCGAACGACTCGAACACGATTCGTCTGTTCTCGGAAACCTCGATTTCGGCATCGGTGAGTTGCGCCTGGATCCGGGTGATCTCGTCGTCGTCAAGGTCACTGAGGTGGGACAGGAAGTCGGCGTCCAAGATGGTGTCGATATCCCGTCGTCCAATGTTGGGCAGATCTGGCAGCTCTATCTGCATGGAGCGGATAGACGAAGGATCCGATCCACCACCGGGCCCGGCCAAGATCTCCGGCAGCGCCTCCATAAGGGTTCTCTTCTCCTCTCCAGTCCGCCTGCGAATCTCGAAGGCCAGCATGTCCATCCGGCCGTGAACCATCCGTCGGTAATAGGAGTACTCGGTATCTAGGCCGTCGCACAGGGTGCGCTTGGCTCGAAGCTGCTCGAGGGGCATCTCTTCGAGGTCGGCCAGGAAGTCGGCGTCCTTTACCTGGTCTAGTCGGCGCTTGTGTTCTGTCATATCAACCACATGCGGCAACGTTGGTGGGGTAGGGGTTGACTGCCCCTCCTCCCCCCGGGTGAATCTCGAAGTGAAGGTGCGGGGCGCCGCCCTTGGCGTTACCACTATCGCCAAGGTAGCCGACAACCTGGCCCTTCGACACGCGATCTCCCGACGATAACGATGGGGCATAGGAATTTAGGTGCGCGTAGTAGAACGACACGCCGTAATCGGCTCGCAGCCACACGCTGATACCGCCCAGGCCCGAGTTGCGCAGCGATACGGAGCCGTCCGCCACAGCGACGAGATTGGTGCCGCGCGGCGCGAACATGTCGTTGCCCTTGTGTCGGCGTCCACCGGATCTGGGGAAACCCCAGTCATTGATGAAGCTGGCGCCCCCAGCAACTGGACAGATGAATCCCGGTACCAACGCCGACGAGATTCCGGCGGCGGCGCCTTGGAGGCGGGCCAGCTCGGCAAGCCGTTGGCGCTGTCGCTCGGCTTCCAGCTCTCGCACCGCATTGCGATACCTTGCGTCGGCCACCTGCACGTCCGCGTCGGCCAGCGCGTACAACTCGTCGAGGCGCAGCACCAGAACGTCGAGCAACTCTCGGAGTTCGTTCGCCCTGTCCTGCTCCGCGGCGAGCGCTCCCCGCAGTCGCTCCATCTCCTGTTGAGTGGCGGCCAAACGGCCCGACATCTCGATGTCCTTGGACGCTGCCCTCTCCATGACCTCCTGGCTAGTGATCACTTCGCTGAACGTCTCGGCCTCGAAGAAAAGGTCGAGAAGGTCACTTCCGCCGTTTACGTAGGCGTCGATAGCCCTCTGGTCGGCCTGGGATCGGAGCTCTCTGGCACTCGCCTCGTAGGTGGTGACTCGATCCTGGAGCTGGATCACCCTGAAGGAAAGATCCTCCAGCTCGCCGTCGGCAGTCTGATACTCCGTGACTGCTGCCTGGAGTTCGTCTAGAACGAAAGCTCGCTCATCCTTGGCTTCGTCGAGGACCTCTTTGGTCTCGTCAACCTCGGCCTGGCTCTGCGCGAGCGCGCCAGAAGTGGCGGCGACCATCAGGGCCACAACCACAGTGAAAGCGCGCGAAATCGATCCTTTACGCATGCCGCTAAGAGAGGCTAACGGACCGCCGGGGCTGTGGAAAGCCATGGCTTAGCTATCGGTAAGTACCGCTGTCCAGTGAGCGCTTTCAGGCAGAAAGAACCACTATGGCAAGCCAATAGATCCCGGCGGCCACCAATACGCCGTCCACCAGAGTCAACGCGCCGGGCGCTCGTTCCAACAGCATGATGCGGCCACTGCGCAGAATCGATCCCGCTGTTCTTCCGGCTACCAGCCCGCCGGCGGCGCTCACCGCGGCTACGAATGTGACCGAGAGTGATAGTCCAGACACCGACCCGGCGATAAGCCCTGCCAGGGCTGCCGCGGCCAGCGCGGCGATGCTGGGGTCGAGCAGGGGCAGTCGATCTTGTACCGACAACGCGATCAACGATGCCACTAGGGCGGCACCCATGATCAAGAGGAAGGCATTCACTTCGACATCGGACCGCATGCGCAACAAGACGAGAGGCCCAACCGCCAGGGCGGCGACCAACGCCCCCAGCGAGGTAGCAGCCAACCGCTCCAGGCCCCTTTCGGCAGGAACGAAGACCGCCCACAGCAAGGTGGCCGCCGTGGTCACAACGGTGGCGACTGCGAAACCGTCGAATCCCCATCGATATGAGCCCCAGGCGCTTGCCGCCACCGCCACCAAAAGCGGGTACGGGTTCATTGGGGTGCTTCCCTTGGCGGCAAAGTCCGTTAGATCCCACACCCACAAGGCGGCGACACCGGTGACGACGATCACGAAGGCCTGAAGCGAGACCACGTTCCCGGCCAACATCGCGGCGAGGAGCATGGTCGCCAGCAACGATTGAACCGAGATGGGGCTCTCGGTTGCTGTGAGCGCCTGGCGCGAGACTCCCGTGGTTGTTTGATCGGTCACGCCGGTGATACCTCCGCTGAGCCCGCCATCACCGCGGTCCCGTCGGGGCGGGTTGTTTCGAATAGAAACCCAGAATCGCTGCCTTCGATCCCCCACACCGTGGTAAAGATCTCTGAACCGGGAAACACCATGTCCGTGAAGCGAACCTTGAGGTGAGTCAACCGCCCGGGATCTCCCTGGGCCAGCTCGTTCACCAGGCCTGCGGCTGCTAGCGACAACGTGCCGAGGCCGTGATTGATGACGCCAGGCAAACCAACTGCCTTCGCTACCGAGTCATCGAGGTGAATCGGATTGTGGTCTCCGGAAGCCTCGGCATATCGACTCGGCATGTCTTCGTCCACCTTTGAGACAAAGCGACCGACTTCGGCCCCCTTGGTTGGTTCGCCGTCCCTGGAACTCGACTTGCGATCTGCGCCACTGCCCGCCCCTCTAACGAAGATCGTTGCCCAGAAGTCCACCACCGGCTCACCGCTCGATGTGGCCGCCTCCATCTTGGTGACGAAGATCGCACCAGACCCCTTGTCCTCAACCCGATCAAGGACCGGTGTCAGAGTCAGCGTGTCGCCCGGGCGAACCGGTCGGTAGTAGCGGAACTCCTGTTCTCCGTGGACGATCATGAGCGGGTTATCAACTCCCAACTCGGGATCGGCCGTGACCCGGCCCATCTCACCGAACCCAGGTGCTACCACGAACACCGGGGAAGCCACCTGATCTGGGCCAATGGCGTAGCGGGGATTGTCGTCACCGGAAGCCAGCGCATATTGAGCGATGTGATCGGCGGTGACGGTCACCTCGACCGGATCGTATCTCTTGCCGCCGAGATCGAAATTCAATGCCACGTCGCGCCTTGCTCCACAGCCCCGGAGGCTAACCCCGCAGGCCTCCGCTCGGCGACCCACAACTAACCGCTTCTTCGACTGTTTCCGGCCGAGCCCCGAATAAACCAGACCTCAGTCGATGACCAGGTCGATCTCGAAGGTCTGCTCTGGCGCCAGATCCTCCCAAGGCCGGGAGTACTCGAACACCAAATGAGCATTGCCGCTCTCGACCGCAGTTACCTCGAATAGCTCTTGCCCAGGCGAGCCCACGAAGTCGGAATCCGGCGCAATGAACTCTGGTTCGGAGACCGACACACTCGGCGAAGCGGTGAAGGCCCATGAGAAGCCGGTGGACGGATTCGACGTGAGGCGAATCTCGAACGTCTCATCGCGCGTCACCTCGAAGGTGGCACCGGCGTCGTCATCCGTCACGGTGAGCGGCTGTGGATCACCGCATGCGCCCAAGAACAGAACAAGAAGGGTGGTGAGTAGTGCCGCTCTCATACGTCCACCGTCTCAGATTGGCCTCCAAGGCGCCAGAGGCCGAGGACCCTCCCTAACCCTCCTCGGCCGGGAACACTGTTCCCCGCACTTCGCCGAAACCGATCCGGGGTCG